>SCVO01000101.1 GCA_004322465.1 Candidatus Nitrosotenuis sp. | reverse complement strand
CCCTCAAGCTAGCGCCGTTGGCCGGGCTTGGCAACTCCCGCAGCGAAATACCATGCAGGGTTTTTATAATCCTTGATTACTTTTTGATTTCGTGTTAATTCCGGTTAGATGTTTTACTTGCGGAAACCTAATTGCAGATAAACATGAAGATTATCAAAACAGAATCAAATCCGGCGAAGAACCAGCCAAAGTTTTAGACTCTCTTGGTTTCAAAAGGTACTGTTGCAGGCGAATGCTCATGACATCTGTTGAGACAATACAGCAGATAATTCCATTCTACGAGGCAATACAACGACGATACCTAGAAGTCCAATCTGAGCTAGAGTAGATTGCCAAAGATCTCATCCATTAGAGGTAGACTAGTTTACAACAGCAGAGGAAGCAAGACCATAGAGATTGATGTTATATCAGACAACAAGCACCTTGGACGGGCGTGCGCCCCATCAGGTGCAAGCGTCGGAAAATACGAGGCGCAAAGCTTTACAGATAACAAGCCGGAAAAAAGCCTCCAAGTACTAAACGCAAACGCAAAAAAATTCATCGGCATACAATCGGACGACCTAAAATCAATCCAGGCAGTGCTGCGAAAAATAGACAACACGTCAAACTATTCCAAGATAGGCGGGGCAGTGGCATATGCCATGACCATAGCGTCAGTCGATTCTGCCGCAAAGGCGCAAGACCAGCCTATGTTTAAGGTAATATCTCAGACAAAAAAATGGAAGTTCCCATTTCCCATAGGGAATATTTTGGGCGGCGGCGCCCATGCTGGCCCCGGAACCCCAGACATCCAAGAAATCCTAGTTTGCGCAGTGGGCGCAAAGACGGTAAGAGAGTCAATTGAAATGAACTTGGCGGTGCACAAGGAACTTGGCAACGTGCTGCGAAAAAAAGATCCGATGTTTACAAACGGCAGAGGTGACGAGGGCGGATGGGCACCCCAGATGGACAATGAAAAGGCGCTAGACGTATCGGTCAAGGCATGCGAAAATCTAGGGTACACGCTTGGAAAAGAGGTCGCACTGGGAGTAGATTTTGCGTCATCAACCCAGTGGGATGCAAAAAAGAAAAAGTACGTCTATTCGAGGGCAGGATTCGAAAACACGCCGGAAAAACAAATTGAATTTGCGTCACAGATAATTAAAAAATACAAGCTCATCTATGCGGAAGACGCAGTGCACGAGGAAGCCTTTGAAGACATGGCAGAGATTACGGCAAAATTCCCAAAGGTGCTGATCACCGGAGACGACCTTACTGTGACAAACGCAAAAATTCTGCAAAAGGCGATAAAGAAAAAATCTTGCAATGCTGCAATTCTCAAGGTAAATCAAGCCGGAAGTCTGTACGACGCGCTAGAGTTTTCAGAAGTTGCTACAAAAAACAAAGTAAGGCTAATCACGTCCCACAGATCTGGCGAATCCACGGATCACCAGATCTCCCACATCGGAATTGCAACTGGCTCAAAAATGCTCAAAGTTGGTGTAGTTGGAGGCGAGCGGGTGGCAAAACTAAACGAGTTAATCAGGTTATCAGAGCATGATTTATTACGAGGCATGGCAGAGATTTAAAATCGCAAGATGAGCCAGCAAACAGAACCTCAAGACATCAAGAAGAAGATCCTATCCACGGGCATAAGAGTAGGAACTACTGTCAAGACAACTTTCATGCAGCCATTTATCACAAAGGCAAGCCCAGAAGGCCTCTACATGATAGATTTGGACAAGACACTGGACAGAATCAAGACTGCTGCAAAATTCATCAACAGAATGGACTTTGACAAGGTTCTAGTATGCTCTGGACGAGAATACGCAACCACGCCAATCGAAAGATTCTGCGAAATAACAGGCGCAAGAAAGATGCTCAGCAGATTCATGCCAGGCTCGCTTACAAATCCGTCTTTACCGTTCTACACAGAACCAAAACTTGTCATAATATCAGATCCTCAGGTGGACTCACAGGCAATCATAGAGGCAACAAACGCAGGAATTCCAGTAATCGGAATCTCCAACACAGACAACGTAACATCAATGATTGACATTGTCATTCCAGCAAACAACCGAGGAAGAAAATCACTTGCAACCGTATTTTGGTTGCTGGCACGCGAAATCCTAATTCAACAGGGCAAGCTCAGCGAATCCGACGCAATGAAGTACGAAATAGATGACTTTGAGACAAAGATAGCGGACGAGGAAAACGAGTAATGCGTATTAGAACGCCGGCCGTAGCCGGGATGTTCTATCCAAAAGGAAAAAGCGAACTGCAAAAATCAATTAGCGATTGTTTTTCACACGAATTTGGCGCTGCAAAATCAAAAACAACAGCCGAGAAAATTTACGGAGTCATATGTCCCCATGCAGGTTACATGTATTCTGGTCCGATTGCCACGCACTCGTATAATTTAATTTCAAATCAGGATTTTGATCTTGCCATCATACTTGGGCCAAACCACTGGGGGATTGGATGCAATATTGCCACGATGAAGGACTGCATGTGGGAGACGCCGCTTGGCGGAGTGGAGGTGGACTCGGATGCTGCTAAAGAGATAACCCAGATAACCAGTCTAGTAGAGATAGATTTTTTTTCCCACACAAGGGAACACAGCATCGAGGTGCAGGTTCCAATGCTGCAGGAATTTTGCAAAAACAAATTCAAGATACTCCCAATATCCCTAATCGATCAGGAGTACGATTCTGCCATCCAAATGGGAAACGCCATATCAGAGATGGCAAAGGGGAAGAAGATCATAATCATCGGATCTTCGGATTTTACTCATTATGAGCCAAACGAGTTTGCCCACAGCCAGGACAAGGCACTCATCGAGCCAATACTCGATTTGGATGTTGAGAAATTCTACAAAATACTAAACGAAAGGAGGATTAGCGCATGCGGATACGGAGCCATCGCCACAACCATGGTTGCATGTAAAAAACTAGGGGCAACAAAAGGCAAGCTGCTAAAATATGCAACTAGCGGCGACATAACAGGCGATAAGAGTTCAGTTGTCGGATATGCAGCTATAGTTTTTACTTGAAGTCGGTCGCGTCTGCCCCCGCAAAAATAATTCTGTTCGGGGAGCACTTTATCGTGTATGGCGGAAAGGCAGTCTTGTGCTCAATAGACAAGCGAATCACAGTAGAATCCGAGCTTACAACTGCAAACAACATAGAGATAGAGTCGAGCCTTGGCAGATTGGCAATTCCAAAATCTGGCTCGTACAAAGACACAGACTTGGTGTTTCGCCCCCTGGCATACATTGCACAGAAAACGCTTGAGAAGTTTAATTCAGAATCCGGCATGAGGATACGGGTCAGTTCCGAATTTCCATCGGGGGTCGGGCTTGGCTCATCGTCTGCGTGTTGCGTTGCAGCTGCTGGATCAATTTCCGGACTTTTTGGGAAACTCACAAAGGAAGAAATCCTAAAAATCGCAATTGATGCGGAGAGGACAATTTTTGAAAACACGTCTGGTGCAGACTGTACTGTGTGTGTCTATGGCGGAATTTTGGAATACAGCAAGGACGGCCACATAAGGAAACTTGAGAACGCGCCAAATCTTGAACTCGTGGTAGCAAACTCCGGAATCGCCCACTCTACAAGCAAGGTAGTGTCCATGGTTAGGCAATTCAAGGATGGAAAACCGGAAATTTTCTCATCTCTGTGCACAAAGGAGGCAAACCTAATTGAGGATGCGCTAGACGCCCTGCAGAAAAACGATTTAGGGAAGCTTGGAAAATTGATGACTCAAAATCAGGAGTTTTTAGAAAAAATCGGAGTCTCAAACGACACGCTAAGTTCAATGATCAGTCTGGTAGGGGGCGCATCATACGGCGCAAAGCTAACGGGTGCAGGAGACGGAGGATGCATAATTGCGCTAGCGGACAAGTCAAACCTTGAAAAAGTATTGGGCGCATTGGCAGAAAAATACGAGTGCTTTTCTGCAAAAATAGACACGGTAGGACTTGAGCAGCGCGCATCCTAACCACAAATTTTTGATCACGCAGAACAATACTGGGTAAGAGATAATTGTGAGAAGGCAAACCAAGTTTAAAGAATCATGAAGCATGCAGCCATAATTCTATGCATAATTGTGCTAACCCCGTCAATTTCCACAGCGCTTGGCGCTACAGTGTTTTTTGCAGGAAACAAGTTTACTGAGAACGGCATAGAGTGGTGCGAGGAGGAAAATGCGCGATACCACTTGTATGGGGAGGAGAAATGGCTTGAGCAGCAAAAGTACAGCATCGAGGCAAGAATTTGTGCAAATTTGTACAGTGATGCACTCTGGCAGTATCATGAGGCAGACAGGGTTCAGAAACTGATCCAGCGTAGCGCATATTATGCACAATTAGAAATCGAGGAAAGCCAAAAGGAATCCATTGAGGGCAAAATCGACACGTCTCCAGTAAACAGCCAGAAAAAAATTCCCAGCTGGGTAAAAAATATTTTCATCTGGTACGGAGATGGAAAAGTTTCAGATGACGAAGTAATCAACGCAATAACGTATTTGATTGAGAAGGGCATCATCAAAGTAAAAACAGGTTAGACCGTCAGCAGGTTGCAAAAAATCCACCGTTCATTCACAGATACTTTTTAACTGACTAAATTTCGATGAAAAATATGATTCTCATCAAGCTTGGGGGTTCAATCATAACAAACAAGGCAAAGCCGCTTTCCCCAAGGATTGGGGCGATAAACAAGATATCAAATCAGATAAAAAAAATAAGCGAGCCAGTAATACTTGTTCACGGCGGTGGCTCGTTCGGCCACTACTGGTCTGTAAAATATAACATGCACACAAAGCCGGACAAGTATTCCCCCCGCGGCGTATCAATAGTAAAGAACTCGATGATTCAGCTCGACAAAATTATTCTGGACTCGCTAATCAAGAGCAAGCTAAATCCATACTGTCTTCCGCCAACAGACTTTATGTCTGGAAACAGACCAATCACAAAAAAAGTCAAGGAGATTGCAAAAATTGCCCAGGCAGGATTAATTCCAGTATCATACGGCGATGCGCTCTGGTATGGCGCAAAAAAATCATACATTTTGTCTGGCGATAAAATAATGAGCATACTGGCAAAGATTTTGCGCCCAAGACTATCCATCTTTGTGCTAAACGTGGATGGGCTGTACTCGGATTTTAAGACAAAAAAACTAATCCACGAGATGGACGGAGATCAAGTTTCAATAGAAGACATTCCAATGGATGTTACAGGAGGCATGAGGAGAAAGGTGGAGGAGGCGACAAGAATTTCAAAGATGGGGCTGGAGGTATTTTTTGTAAATGGAAACAAGCCAGAGAGAATCACTAGCGCTGCAAAAGGCAAGTTCGAGGGAACCAGATTCAGAGGCGCATAATGGCAGAAGAATTTTTGATCCTAGTTGACGAAAACGACAACCCGATTGGATTTGAGGAAAAAGTAAAGTGTCATCTGCCAAACGGAAAACTGCACCGGGCATTTACAGTGCTGTTATTTGACAAGGACGGAAGATTACTGCTCACGCGCAGAAGCCAGTCCAAAATGCTTTGGCCCGGAGACTGGGACGGAACGGTTGCAAGCCATCCAAGAAAATCCGAGACATATGTCTCGTCTGCGGAAAGAAGGCTCCCAGAAGAAATCGGCGCCTCGTGCAAGCTTGATTATTTGTTCAAATTTGAGTATCACGTTCCATACAAAAATGTCGGATCGGAAAACGAGGTTTGCGGAACACTGATTGGCCACGTCTCAGAATCATTTCGCACAAAGCTCGTCCCAGATGAAATCAGCGAGGTAAAGTGGCTGAGCAGCGACGAACTGTACTCAGACATGGAAAAAAATCCACAGATATATTGTCCGTGGATGGTAGTTGCATTGTATTTGCTGCCGGAATCAGAAAAAGAAATGATGAAAAAGCACAGCTCAGTTTTGAACAAATGGATCAGTCCCAAATTCAAAGTGGCACTTGAAAAATCACTAAACTATCACTTTCCAACAAACAACTGGAGGCTCGCCAATTGACATCCAGTCTGCCAAAAAACGCAAAGGCAGTGAACAAGTATCTGGGCGCAAGGCTTGACGGAAGACCAAGCGAACTGTATTCTGCGGCAGCACACCTAATAGTAAATGGAGGAAAACGCCTCCGACCATATCTGGTGATCAAGAGCTGCCAGATGCTCGGCGGCGCCATCAGAGACACCCTGCCGGCAGGTGCGGCAATAGAGATGATACACAATTTCACCCTAGTCCATGACGACATCATGGACAACGACGAAATGCGCCATGGCGTTCCAACGGTTCACACCAAGTTCGGCATGCCGCTTGCCATCCTAGCCGGGGACGTCTTGTTTTCAAAGGCGTTTGAAACAATATCGACAGACAACGTAAAGGACAAGAACACGTCCAGCCTTTTGGTGGCAAGACTGGCAAAAGCATGCGTAGACGTGTGCGAGGGCCAGGTACTCGACATAAAGATGGCAGAGGGGAAAAAAATTCCAACCAAATCAGAATACATCAGAATGGTAGAAAAAAAGACGTCCGCGCTCTTTGAGGTATCATGCGCAATGGGCGCGATTTGCGCAAAGGGAAGCGAAAAAGACATTTTGAATCTGGCGTCATTTGGAAAAAACCTCGGCGTCGCATTTCAGATAACTGATGATTACATCGGAGTGCTGGGCGATCCAAAGATTACAAAAAAGCCAGTCGGCAACGACTTGCGGGAGGGGAAAAAATCGCTGCCCATCCTGCTTGCAATACAAAAGGCAGACAAGAAATCAAAGAAACTCATTCTAGACGTCTTTGGAAACGCAAAGGCTACAAAAAAACAGATAAACGACGCAGTGAACGCGATGCGTTCTTTGGAAATTGAAAAAGACGTAAGGACCGAGGCGCTGCAGTATGCAGAAATGGCAATCAGGTCACTGGAACGATATTCCGGGCCTGCAAAAAAAGAACTGATCTCGCTGCTCGATTTCGTTGTAAAAAGGAGCCTTTAGAATTGGATGATGCCCTAAAAGAAAAGATACGAAAACTAGCACTGCAAAACGCAGTCGAGCATGAGGGAAAGACTCAGGACAAAATCATTCTCTCAAAGGCGCTAGGCACCATTCCAGAATTGCGAAGCCAGGTAAAGGAAATCGCCCCAATAATTTCAAGCATAGTGAGTTCGATAAACCAGATGCCGTTTGAGCAGCAAAAATCCGAAATCGAAAAAGAGTTCCCCGATCTCCTAGTTGAAAAGCCAAAAAAAGAAGAGCGTGAGGGATTGCCTCCGCTTGAAGGCGCGCAGCAGGGGAATGTGATAACGAGATTCCCCCCGGAGCCAAACGGATACCCGCACATTGGGCACGCAAAGGCCGCAATAATCGACGAAGAGTACGCAAAAATGTACGGCGGAAAACTCATTTTGCGATTTGACGATACAAATCCAGAAGCGGAGAGGCTTGAATATTATGCGGCGATCAAGGTAGGGCTGGACTGGCTTGGCGTAAAATACGACAGGGTCAAAAACACGTCAGACGACATCGAACTGTTATACAAAAAATGTCTTGAGCTAATCAACGGAGGATTCGCATACCTGTGCACATGCAAGCAGGAAACGGTCAGCGCAAACAGAAGAGAGATGAAAGCCTGCAAGTGCAGTCTTGGCGGTTCGGAGCAAAATTTAGAAAGATGGGAAAAAATGTTTTCAAAGTACAAGCAGGGCGAGGCAATAGTAAGATTCCGCGGAGACATGAAATCCGAAAACACCGTGATGCGCGATCCAGTGATGTGCAGAATCATAGAGGCAAAGCACCCGATACTTTCAGACAAGTACCGAGTCTGGCCAAGCTATGACTTTTCAGTTGCGATAGAGGACAGCATTGACGGCGTCACACATGCGTTTAGAACCAAAGAATACGAGTTGAGAAACGAACTGTACTATGCAATTTTGGATGCATTAAAAATGCGCAAGCCAAAGGTCATAGAATTTTCAAGATTGGGATTTGAGGGAATGCCGGTATCAAAGAGAATACTGCGCCCGCTAATTGAGGAGTGCAAGGTGTCAGGATATGACGACCCGAGGCTCCCAACGCTAGAGGCACTAAAAAGGCGAGGAATAACACCGGAGGCAATCAGAAAGTTCGTCCTGTCATTGGGATTCACAAAGGCAGATACGCTTGCGCCGTTTGACACGCTCGAATCCCTAAATCGAAAAATCATAGACTCCGATAGCATCAGGCTGCACATGGTGAAAAACCCAGTAAAAATCAGAATTTTGGGCATGCCAGGTGCCATCACCTTGCCAAACCACCCCACAAAGGACATCGGTACAAGGCAAATCGCTCTTGATGAGAACATGTACATAGAATCTGAAGACATAAAAAATCTCAAAGTAGGAGACGAGATGAGACTCATGGGATTAGGAAATGTCCAGATAACAAAGACAGAGCCGCTAGAGGGAAACTATGCCGGGGACGAACTGAAGGCACAGATCCCAAAGGTCCAGTGGGTAGTGCAAAAGGACGCACAAAAAATAAAGATTCTGATTCCAAGCCAGCTGTTTATCGGAGACGTGTTCAACGAGAAAAGCCTTGAGGAAATCGACGTGTTCGTGGAATCACACTATTCACAGTTAAAAGAGGGAAAGGAAATTCAATTTGTAAGATTTGGGTACTGTAGAAAGGACTCTGTCTTGCAGGCAATCTACACACACAAGTGACATACCATGAAGATAGGCAGATTTTTGATAAACAACAGGGAGACATATGGATTTGTCAGGGACAATAAAATCGCAACAAAAGAAGAGATAATCACAAAGACAGGAATTCCAATACCGATTGGAATCAAGGAATTTTTGTTTGACGGGTGGTATGACGAGGTGATGTCCCAAAAGCCGGCGCTTGACTATTCGGTAAACCTGTCAGATGCAAAAATTCTAGCACCGATTCCAAATCCGCCAAAGACAATCTGTCTTGCATTCAACTATATCGATCACGCAAAAGAGCAAAACCTAAAGCCTCCAGTAGATCCCGCCATAGTACTAATTCCAAGAACCACGTTAAACGGTACAAACTCGGATATAATCTGCCCAAATTTCGTAAAACAGCTTGACTACGAGGTAGAGCTTGCGCTGGTAATCGGAAAAAACTGCAAAAACGTCGACGAAAAGGATTCCATGGGAATGATTTTTGGATACATGATTCTAAATGACGTTTCAGCACGGGACGTTCAGGCGCAGGACAAGCAGTTTGGGCGCGCAAAGGGATTTGACACGTTTGCACCGTGCGGCCCGTGGATTACCACAGCTGATGAGATCACCAATCCTCAAAATCTAAAACTGACAACCAAGATCAATGGCCAAACAAGGCAGGACTCTTCCACGTCAAACATGTTCATCAAGATACCATCAATCATATCAAAGCTGAGCAGGGTGATGACACTTGAAAAAGGCGACATCATATCTACTGGAACGCCTGCAGGTGTGATGCTAAACAAGCCAGACGCCATTTTCCTCAAAGACGGCGATAAAATAGAGATGGAAATTCAAAGCCTCGGGAAAATAGAAAACACCGTACGATTCACCCAGTAAAATTATTAATGAATCCGAACTACACTGTGGTATGGGCAAGATAATTGTTGGAAAAAAATCAGACATGCCTCCAGGTTCAGTGCAAAAAGTAGCAATAGATGGACGCGACATTCTCGTTGCAAATATCGACGGCAACTATTATGCATGTGACGACACGTGTACGCACGCCGGAGCAAGCCTTGCAGAGGGAACGCTTGAAGGCGGAATCATAACGTGCGGATGGCACGGGGCTAAGTTCAATTGCACATCAGGCAAGCTTGAAAAGTTTCCAGCCAAAATAAGAGATCTAAAATCATACCAAACAGTTGTAGAGTCAGACAGCGTTTTTGTAGAAGTCTGAATGCACACTTTTTAAACCAGTCACTATCAATACTTGATCGGCTATGGTAGACAAAAAGGCGCAAAATCAAACGTCATTTGATCAGGCAATACAGACGCTAGCTCAGGTAGTGGCAAATCCAACAACCCCAAAGAACATCAAAAAACACCTCACTGACTTGATTTCAAGCCTAAGAGCGAGCCAGGACTCCATATCAGTCCGTGCGGCAAACGCAATCAGCCAGCTTGACGACGTATCGCAGGACCCAAACATACCATCGTACGTGCGAGTCACCCTATGGCAGGCAGTGTCTGCATTAGAAGGCATCAGAGAATAATCCGTATCTGAATTTTTAGCGCACAAGACAAGAGAATAAATTTCTGAATAGCTAGTTTATGTTGTGAAAATTGAGGAATACATTTCATCGCTTCCAGAGTCCATCATTACTGGTGAAGAAATTCAGATACAGGATGATTCAATCAGAGATATTTTCAGATTAGCCAGCCTTGGAAAGGATGATACATTTTATCATCTTGGGTGTGGGACCGGAAACGGAATAGAAATAGCACTAAAAGAATTTGGCGTCAAAAAAGCAGTCGGGATTGATTCCGATGTCGACAAAATTCTACAGACAGAAGAAATAGCAAAGCTGGAAAATTCTGAATTCAGATGCCAGAACATTTTGGAGTCAGACCT
>SCVO01000100.1 GCA_004322465.1 Candidatus Nitrosotenuis sp. | reverse complement strand
GGTGTGGGTGTTTAGGTATATTCTCTGGTAGTTTGCCTGATTTGCAATACTCTTTCCATTCCTTTATCCCTCTAAGACCTAGCTCTCTTACAATCTCTCTGGCTTCACTGAAAGGCAAGACATTCGTTGCTCTCGGTATTCCAGTTCCTAACCAATCAGCAAACCCTCTCCATTCGTTTGCATAAGTAGAAAAAGGAGCTACCGGTATGTTTTTTGGTTTATTGCCTGATTTGCAATACTCTCCCCATTCCTTTATCCCTCTAAGACCTAGCTCTCTTACAATCTCTCTGGCTTCACTGAAAGGCAACAGTTCATCTCGAGTTGAATATTCAACTCTACCAGTTCCTAACCAATCAGCAACTCCATTCCATTCTTTTGCATAAACTGTCTCCGGACGCTTAGGTATGTTCTTAGGAAATTTGTCAGATTTGGTAAATTCCAACCATTCTTTTACGCCTTTCAAACCTAATGATCTAGCGTATGCTCTTGCCTCTTCAAACGGAAGAAATGCTTTAATCGGCAAAACTTCTTTTAATTAAAAATTACTCTGTAAAAAACAGTTTCATCTTACTGGCATAACAGGATAAGGCATTCTAGGCTTGTTTTCATCATTCGTTTTGCATGTATGTCGGTTATTTTGTAATAACCCCAGATTTACATACTAACAAAAAATATGATACTTACGAACAAAATTAGACTAGGACTTTTCTATCTGTATAACCTATTATTGGAATAACTTAACAATGGTCGCAATAGCCAACATATTGTGGTATAACAACGGAATTTGCTATTATACTAAAAGGCGTTTTAGTATAATAACGCTAAAATCAGTTTAAAACGATTTTGTTGATTGCCTAAAGTCGAATAGATATCAGAATTGGCTTTAATTCATTGATTCTAATTCCGAATAAACCCAGTTTCCAATTGTTTTACTAATCCCAGTAGGTTTTTCTGAGTATTTTTAGAATCAAAGCCCGATAATGTATTTTAAACCCCCCAATGTTTTGATAAACAATGTCAGAAACAGCCGTCGAAAAGTGGGGTATTGCTCACATCTACAGTAGCTACAACAATACCATAGTACACATGACAGATCTGACAGGCGGAGAAACCATTGCAATCAGCTCTGGTGGACGACATGTCAGTGCGGACAGATACGAGTCATCGCCGTTTGCGGCAATGAAGTCGTCAAACGCGGTAGTAGAGGCGGCAAAAATCAAGGGTTTTACTGCATTCCACATCAGAGTGCGAGCAGTCGGCGGCGTAGGTTCTAGAGTACCAGGACCTGGAGCACAGGCGGCAATTAGGGCACTTGCAAGAGGCGGATTCAGAATCGGCAGAATCGACGACGTAACACCAATTCCTCATGACACCACACGAAAGAAGGGTGGAAAAAGAGGAAGAAGAGTCTAGACCTCAGTCATTTTCACTTTTACTTTACAGCCCTTAGACTGGAAATAATCAGACAGAAAGTTTGTAAATTTTTCTTCAGGCTTGTGTCCTTTTGATTTTTTTATCATGTCGCCAAGCTTCTGCTCTATCATTCCGTGAAAGTTCGGCTTTATCCAGACCTTAAAGAACGTCCAGCCAAACCTTGATGTCGGCTGCCCAAAATCAAATTCGTTTTGCAGTCCGCACTGGGCTGCCAGATCAGACAGCGCGTTGTTGATTATCAGCTTGTCATCAAGATAATTTGTCGAGCTTATTTCGTATACTGGGTTAATCATGCGGCTCATCGTCCGGTTTGCTTGTCAGCTTGTCTGATAGCGAGACAAATTTTCCGTCCTGCTCTACGTTGATTTTGGTTTCCATCCTCACGTTGATGCCGACTTGTCGGAACAGCGCAAGCAGTTTTCCTCCGTCGATTTCCTCGTTTATCTCGCCAGACTGCATCAGTTCGCCAAGCTTGTCAACTACCTGCTTGGTTTCGTTTGGAAATTGGTATTCTGCGTTTTTGAGTACTTCCATTCCGCGATATCCAAGCTTTTGAATCACAGTATCACGGAATGACTGTGTTTTTTTCTGCTCTGCTGCGGGCTGGGGCTTTGCCTGAGACGAGATGTTTTTCTGCATCTCTGCCAGGCGCTTTGCCTTTAGCATTGCAAGCTCGTGGTCTTCGTCGCTCATCCCTTTATCACGCCGATAGGAACAAGCTTTGCTACCTTTGTTGCGATTCCAAGCTCGTGCGATACGTTTACCACTGCGTCCACATCCTTGTATGCCTCCGGAGTTTCCTCTACCACGCCGTCCCTTGTTAATGACTTGATGAAAATTCCTTTATCACTGAGTGATTTTTTGACCTGGTCCTCCGTAAAATCACGCCTTGCCTTTGAGCGTGACATCATCCTTCCTGCTCCGTGCGCAGTAGAGCCGAAGCTCAGGTTCATGGAGTTTGGCTGGCCAAGCAAAATCCAACTTCCGGTTCCCATGGAGCCGGGAATCAGTACAGGCTGTCCTAGGTCTCTGTATTTTAGCGGAATCTCTTCTCGGTTTGCAGGAAACGCGCGCGTTGCGCCCTTTCTGTGAACGACTACTGACTTTTCCTTTCCGTCGATTTTGTGTTTCTCGACCTTTGCTATGTTGTGTGCCACATCGTATACCAGTCCCATGTCAAGATCGGATTCGGATTGCTTGAACACCCGCTCAAACGATTTTCTTGTCCAGTGTGTTATCATCTGTCGGTTGCTCCACGCAAAGTTCAAAGCCGCAAACATTGCCTTTCGGTATGAATCTCCCTCCTCTGAGGAATTTGGAACACACGCCAGCTCCCGGTCTGGCAATTGAATATTGTATTTTTGTAATGCCTGCTCGGATACCCTCAGATAGTCGCTGCAGATTTGGTGCCCGAACCCACGGGAGCCGCAGTGAATCAGAACTGTTACGTTTCCCTCTTTGATTCCCATCCTCTTTGCTGCCTCCTCGTCGTAAACTTTTTCAATTTTTTGAACTTCTAAAAAGTGATTACCAGAACCCAGGCTTCCAAGCTGCGGCGCTCCTCGTTTTCGCGCAGTGTTGGACACCTTGTTTGGGTCTGCGTTTTTTATTTGCCCGTTCTCCTCGCAGACGTCTGCGTCATTTGCGGTTCCATAACCGTGCTCTATTGCCCAGTTGACTCCCCTGACTAGGACCTCGTCCAGTTCTGAATAGTTTAGTTTGACAGCCCCTTGCGAGCCGACTCCCGATGGAATCGAATTGAAAAGATCAGTTACAAGCTCCTTTAGCTTCGGTCTTACATTTTGTTCAGTGAGATTTGTTCGAAGCAGCCTTACTCCGCAGTTGATGTCGTATCCCACGCCGCCGGGACTAATCATTCCCTCCTCGGCATCCATTGCGGCGACTCCGCCTACTGGAAATCCATACCCTTCGTGCCCGTCTGGAAGAACTACTGCGTGCCCAAGAATTCCGGGAATTGTGGAGACGTTCATTGCCTGCAAGATGGTCCTGTCGGTCATCATTTTTTGCATCAGTGATTCGTCTGCATAGATGGTAACTGGGACCTTCATGCCCTTACTGGAATCGGCATCTATTCGGTACTGCATGTTTCCAACTTTTTTTGGAGTAATTGAGGACATCATCGGTAAGCGACTGCAAAGACAATTTAAATCAAAGCAGTTTATTCTTTGATTTTTGATTCCCTGAAAACATCAGAGCCGTACCAGCAGTACCTGAAATAGTCAAGGCACCACTCGTGAAACATCGGGTCATCAGAATAGAACAGCTCCGTTATGTCGGACTCGCCGTCAATGTTTGGAAATGCGACAGATGCTTCCCTTTCGTTTAGCACCACTACGACCTGGACAGTTTTTTTCATCTTTCTCTCAACCAGGCCATCCTCTATCAGTCCGTCAAACTCTAGCTCCTTTAGCAGGCTCTTTCTTCCCTTTGGGATTACCGCGGATTCAGACAGGACGTAATGGTAGTTGATTCCCTTTTTGACGCGCCTCACCAGCGGCTCGATCTTGTCAAGCGGAATCTCGGATACTGTCTCGTAGATGTACTGGTTTGCGTTCTTGTAAATTGACTTCCACTGCTCCAGTGTGTGGGAGATTCCCTTTAGGTGCTCGCCTGCCGAGAGCTGCCCAATCCTCATGATAAATTTGGCAGGAATGTCGCCAAAGTCGTGATCCTCAAAATACTTTCTGTTCTGCGACAGAAACACTATTGACGGCACCTGGGAGCAGATGGTCTTTCCGTATGTCGTAAGGGAATAGTATCCGTCCTTGTCCTTCGTGATGAATCCGCCGTCTTCTAACCTGGTGAAATTTCGGTGGACCTCCTGGTTTGTGGAGTCAAGATCCTTTGCCATCATCCCAATCTTGGACTTTCTCTCAAGCAGCCGGAATATGATCTGCAGCCTCTGGTGGCTGGATAATTCCAAAAAGTTGTTTGCTGATTCCTCGTACAG
>SCVO01000099.1 GCA_004322465.1 Candidatus Nitrosotenuis sp. | reverse complement strand
CAGCTATTTTTTTGGCGTCAGCTGCTTTCTTGTCAGCTATTTTTTTGGCGTCAGCTGCTTTCTTGTCAGCTATTTTTTTGGCGTCAGCTGCTTTCTTGTCAGCTATTTTTTTGGCGTCAGATGTTTTGTTGGTCATGGAATCATCTTTCGTTCCATAATCTGAAGCATATACAGACTGCATCATAGATGTGCTAACCACACCTGATAGCAATGCAAAAACTGCAATACTTGCCAGTAATTTTGTATTCATGATTGATCACAAGCCTCGAGTCAGAATATATTAAGATTAGGTAGCTTAGTTCCACCCTCAACCACAAATAGTAATCACTGACGATTAATTTTGATAATCATTTTTGATTTTGTCTAATTTGTGATGCAGTCATTCTATCAAATGATAATCAGTTGCGGTTTTCGCATGTGTTTTTCAACTAATTAATATCATGCATGCCAAACCACAGGAATAGTTGAAAAAGCCAAAGAAAAAAGACAGCAAGGTCACGTATGCAGCAATCGGAGTAGGAATACTGGTTGTCGCCTTGGCAATCTTTTACTATTATTCTGAAGACCAAGCAGTGAACAGGGGAACCGCATTTGGGAATAGCTTGAAAAACATTCAAGACGACCTAAAGCAAACACAGACAGAGTTTTACTCAAAAAAGAAAATGCTCGATGAGAACAGCATCACAAAGGAGGAGTTTCTAAAATACACCGACACCCACGTACAAAACATCGAAAACGTGCTGAAAAGATACGACGAGCTGCTGCCTCCCCAGTCGTTTTCGGCATCACTGAAGCTTTTCAAATTGTCCACCCAGAAGCAGCTTGAAAGCGACAAGCTCCTAATAGAATGGATAAGGACAAACGACACCTCAAACAAAATAAGATCAGACCTAATTCTTCAGGAATCGTTTGAAAACGAAATTGCCGCGCTTGACTCGTTTAACAAGGCAAAGAACGGCGCAAACTAGAGCAGCCCCTTTTGGTGCAGCAAGTCAAGTGTAGGTTGGATTATTCCAAGGATTGCGTTTTTTTCAAGCGGGGTCATGTCCTTGAATTTTATGGGAAAGGTGAGGCTTAGCATGTCCTGGTCCGTGTGAGCCACCCTAATTGCATGATGCATTTGGTTTTGCAGCAAAAAGTCCTTCCATAGCCCAAGTCTCAATGACACGTCGGACAGGTGGCTTTCCACGTATATGACATCCATGTCTTCTTCTTTGGAATCAAATATGCCGAACTTTACCATCGGTACGGTAAGGTATCCTCCCTGAACCTTGTCGTGGTTTTTGTGCATCTGCTCTATTACTTCGTCCGCCTTGTCCTCTGGAAAGATGTCCCCGTAATCTGGAACAAAGTATCCAGCTATCTTGTGATCCTTGTCAAAAATTCGAAAAAAGTCACCCTCCAGATCCAGCTTCCACATGTAATGCTAAACTTTCCATCAACTATTATAAATCATAATTTCAACACCATACCAAGTGACGATTACAAAATACACAAAGGACTTTATCGATAATCTAGTGGATTACTATATCAGCGAAGCCTCATCATACAAGCAGATAGCAGAGACGTACGCTCCTGAAATAAACTCTGTAACAGACGCAGCCTTTGGCATAATTACAGGGTGCGTGTATTCTGCATTCCTAAGATCATATGAAACCGAGAACAAGACAGTTGATCTAGAGGACATTCAGGAATTCAACAAGATCCTCAAGGACAAGGCACCGCTGATAAAAAAGGCGCTACTAGAATAGGCCAGAAGAGAATAAATTCAAACAAAAACGACACCATTTGATGTCGGAAACCACGCGATACAGGGTGCAGCAGATCATCGACAGCGGGCAAATAATCCAGTTGTCATTGGCAGAGGATGTGCAGACAGAGTCGATATCTCAAAAACAGCTCATCATGGACTCTGTTGCAAAAAACCTAGACCCGGAGCTTAGGGAGCAGGTGCAGCCGTTGCTTGAGGCAATACTGCAGGGACAGCCGACAATTAAGATAAAGAGCTACGAGCAGGCCACCATATCCATTACGGTTCCAAGAATAAGATATGAGCGAATGGGAAGGCCCCAAGTCGGCGAAATCCTTGAAGTAAACATGTTTCGCTCAAAGTAGTTTTTCTATCTCGGACTCGTCTTCAAGCGGCAAAGAGCACGCAAAGTTTTTGCAAACAAACACAACTGTCTTTTCCGGATTGAATTCCTTTCCTGCAAAGAACGGATACTTTGCCAGGTGTTTCAGCTGATCAGAGTCAGATATGACAACCAGTATTGCCTCGGGAAGAAATCTTTTGGCAAGCATGTTCAGCATGGTTTTGTTTTTTGTATTCAGTACGGTGATTTCTGTCGGGCTATGCAAGTAAAGATAGATTGCATTCAAGAGATAGCCAAACCCAAACGGGTTTTCCGCAGCCATTATTGAAAACGACTCCATCGTTTTTAGCGAAATGTCCAGGAATTTTTTTTCCTGTGTCAGGTGATACAGCCTCAGAAGGGAGTTTGCCGCAACCGAGTTCCCGGACGGCATGGAAAGGTCGTAGTTGTTTTTCGGCCTGATGATCAGCTTTTCGTGGTCGTCTGCGGTAAAGTAAAAGCTGTTGTTCTGATCATCCCAAAAGTGATCAACCAGATAATTTGCCAGACTCGCTGCAAGATCCAGGTATTTTGATTTCGGATTAATCTCAAAGACGTCAAGTAGTGCATTTATGAAGTAAGAATAATCCTCAAGGTATCCCCTCAGCTTTGCCTGCCCGTTTTTGTACGTTCGCAGCAAATGGCCGTCTGAGACGAGGTTTTTTTCAATAAACGCAATGCACTTTTCTGCAGCGTCCAAATACGACGCATCGTCAGACACCCGATAGCCCCTCGCAAACGCAGAAATCATAAGCGCGTTCCACGAGGTCAGCACCTTGTCATCAAGGCCTGGACGGATTCTGTGCGAGCGCGACTCTAGCAACATTCCAGAAGAATTTGAGAGGATTCTTTTTACGTCGTCTTCTGGGATTCCGAAATGAAACGCAACTGTGGACGCACTGATGCTGTTGTTCAGTATGGTGTGGCCCTCAAAGTTCCCGCCATCTGTCACGTCATAGTACAGGCAGAACACGTCTGAGTCTTTGCCAAGTATTTCCTGAATTTCCTTTTTCTTCCAGACATAGTATTTCCCCTCCTCTCCCTCAGAGTCGGCATCGAGTGCAGAATAAAATCCGCCCTCGGGTGAAGTCATTTCGCGCAGGACAAAGTTCAGCGTCTTTTGGATAACCTCAAGGTAGAACGGATCCTTTGTTATTTGGTACGCCTCTGAATACACTATTGGCAGCAGAGCGTTGTCATACAGCATCTTTTCAAAGTGCGGCACAAGCCAGCGTGCGTCGGTAGAGTACCGGTGGAATCCGCCGCCAATCTGATCAAAGATCCCTCCCTTTGCCATTTTGTTTAGCGTCTTGAATACGAATTCTGAAAACTTTGAAATCTTTGAAGTCTTGGAGTACCGCAGTATGAAGGACAGGTTTGCGGCGTTTGGGAACTTGGGTGCGCCTCCAAATCCTCCATAGGTGCCATCCGCTATCTGCATAAGGTTCATTGCTGCCTCGTCTAGAATGGATTTTTCGAGCTTTGAAGGAGTGGTTACCTTTTCGGTCTTTTGCAGATTTTCCATGAAATTTTCGGCTGCCTTTTTTACATCGTTTGGCTTTTCCTTCCAGGCCTGTGCCAGCTGTCTTAGGAGACTTCCAAAGCCAGGCCGCCCGTAGCTGTCAAGGGCAGGAAAGTACGTGCCCACATAGAACGGCTTTTGGTCAGGCGTGAGAAAGACGCTGAGCGGCCAGCCCCCCTGGCCGGTAGTCATCTGGCAGACCTTTTGGTAGATGTCATCCAAGTCTGGCCTTTCCTCTCTGTCAACTTTGATGCTGACAAAACTTTCATTCATTATTTTTGCAATGTCCTCGTTTTCAAACGACTCGTGCTCCATGACATGGCACCAGTGGCACGAGCTGTACCCGACGCTAAGAAAAATCGGCTTGTTTTCATCCACTGCTTTTTTTAGCGCAGTTTCGTTCCACGAATACCAGTCAACGGGATTATGAGCATGCTGCAAAAGATACGGGCTTGTCTCATGAATCAGGTGGTTCTCAGGCAACATTTTTGCCATGTTTTATTTGATATTTGTGTCTATGTTGAGAAAGTCGACCGAATCTAGTTCAGAAAAGAGATTCGCTCTAATTTACGATCGTTTTAGTTTTTCTACTTGCAACATAAGATCGTCTAATTTTTCAATGACGTATTTTGAAAAAAATACGCCAGATGTGGTTGTAAACGATATGATGGTGATAACCATAATCAGATTCATGTTCCAGATACCATCCTGCGTTTTGATGAGATCCTCCTTTACTTTCCGAAGTTCGTTTTGTTCGTTTTCCAAGGCATTTTGAATTGCTTTTAACGCATCATTTTCTTTACGGCTAAGATCAGTGTGAATAATTTGGAAGTCAGTGTCCGTCATTGTTTTGTTTGATTTTATAATCATGTCAGAAGTGCTGAAAAGGATGTTTGTTTTTTCTTGAATGACATCTACAAATTCGATTTTAGTAGGAAAATACAAAATAGATAATGAGCGATATGTTTCAAGGGCTTCACTATAATCCATTTTTCCAGACATAATTTCGTCAAGTTCATCTGTCTTTGTGGATTGATCAGAAATCACGACATATTCGTTAGTTGATTCAGCAACACTTTGAACAGAGGATTTCATATCTTTTAATGCAAGCAGTGAAGGAATATTATGATCTTCAATACTACGAATCGAATTCTGCATATTGGTCAGAGAAGATAATGTGAAATAGCCTACAAATCCCACCTGAGCGCAAATTATTATGATAATTATCATTGTACTATCTCTGATTTTCATAATTTTTCCCTAGTTTTTTTAAAAGGCAATAGAAAAATTCCACTCATTTTTATTCCACAATTTCAACATAAAATCAGCTATTAAAAACAATCAAGAATATCAAATATGGAAATAACATGAATGAAAACAAACGTAAGTGTGTCTTCGTAGCGTCACAAAAAAGAATCACAGAATACACGGTATGACACAATCAACATTAAGAAAATTCATATTTTATGAATCATTTACAAGCTGTCTGTGCTGGCTGATTTTCATTGTACAGTGAGACAAGGTCGTCTATGTTACACTGCGATATGTATGCCACATGCGAATTTGATGAATGATACAGAAAGTAGTCATTTGTTTCAGACGAATACAGCCCAAGTGCATGGCCAAACTCGTGCCGAGTTACTGCTGCAAGTTCTTCATTGTTAAGACTTTCAACGTCATATATGGTGATAATGGATTTGAGAATCTGATGGTTGTCGGCATCTACAATTGACCTAGTATTACCCAACTCACCACTCATCAAATGATCCTTTGATAAGATTATCCATATCTCTCCAATTGGAGTAGCAGATTCTTCAACTTCAAAGTCTTTTGGAATGTATATTGAGGTGTGCTGCATAGATGCCGCCTGTAGAGCCCCACCCCAACCTTTGTAATAGAGATTTTTTTCTTCGAGTAGATTTTTTCCAAGTTTGGAGTTTGATATCGTAACCGTTTCCTCAGAAAGAATGCCGCTCTTTATTGCCATAATTTTTTCATCAGATAGCAGATTAGAGTTAATTATACTGACGTGGAGTGACTCTCCGCTTATCAGATTCCAAGTAACCCAAGTATTGATTTTCTGACCATTCAGATCTTCAATCGTAAACCTTCCTGAGACCAAGTCTACATTTTGTGGATATACGTTATTAGACATGTAAAATAGCAGTGCCGCCACTACGATTCCGCTCACCAACAAAAGTACGTATGTGGTTTTTGCGCCGGTTTTTTCCATGGATGTAAGCTTTTTTTGCATCAGAATTAGGTGAGTAGACACCTCCGAAGAAGAATCTGGCATTTGTTCAACAGGTTGTGGGATCTCGGCAGGTTGCATCTTTGCCATTTTTGATTTCAGAGTCGTGAATTTTTTTCCGATCACAACAATCATGGTGCACAGCGCAAGAATTGCAACAATGCTGCCATAAACAACGGGTTGAAATATCATGATTTCTTTTGTTGAAAGATTTTCCAACTGGTAAATTTGAACAAGAGAAAGGGCGACCACAAGAACGGCAGTGGATATTATGAGCGACATTGAAGAAAAAACTATCGCGTTATCTGGATGCCTAGCAACTGTTGATTTTAGATGCTCGACTATTGGAATCGTAGTCACGCTCATGAACAGATATTGCTTGTAGGCGCCATAAGCCATTACGATATACGCCACTACAAAACCCAATTCCAGGGGATTTCCAAAATAATACGAGTTTCCAATCTCTGCAAATAGATACAACGTATCCGTCGCAATGTTGATTAACAGTCCAATCAACAGCGGCTGCAGAAAATATCTTCCTTCTTTTTGGAAAAGCGAGATGCCCAGAATAAGCGGCACTAGTAAAACCGCATCAGCTATTGGATAGAGCGAGTTTATTATTATTTCATAATTGTTTAGAAAATCAGTATTGGAAAGTTCAATAAAAGACGGAATCAGATACGAGACAGAAAGGATTACAGCGGAAAACAGGATTTTTGTTGAAATAAATTTTCTAACAGGCCAAATAACCACCATCAGATAAACAAATAGAACTACATAGCCTACAAGCCAGACTGGATCTGCAGGAGTTATTGAGCTTTCAACATGGAGAATCCGGTTGTAGTAAGTCCAGATCAATTCTGCCACAAACCAAAGAATACTAAAGCCAGAGAGCAGTGAGGCGAACACAAAATTCTGTTTGTTTTTTGACCTTAGAATCAGCACAATTGTGAGTGCCACGAAAGAGCCAGAAGTAATCGCCCTGAGAAAAGCAGAGATTCCAGATGCAGTTTCCACGCTGCTAAAGTAACCAATTATGACTGCGACGCAGCATACCACAATGCCAAGTCCAAAAACCCACCCAGCCTTTGATTTTTTAGCGAGTCGTGTCGAGTTCATGGTTGTCAACGAATCATACCCCCATTAACTGCTAATTACTCAGGCATGTATTAGAATTCAAAGTAAAATATCAATTTTAAGAACGGTTGTTGATTCGTATTTAACGCAATTACAAGCAGAGTTTGTCAAACGGTGTGATCTTCATACCCAAATATGCAGCCACGCGTTATCAGAAACGATAATCTCAAGGGAAATTTAATACGTGCGAGAAACGAATCTTTCTAGTCATCTATGAGTCAAAACACCCTGCTCGGCAGTTTCCTATCTAACAGAGAAAACAGGATTCTAATTTCATCACTGGTTGCGATTGCCGCAATAATTGTTGCAGTCAATTTTGCCGAGAGGGAAACCACAGATTTGGTAGCCAACTTGCTTTACATTCCTGTCAACCTGTTCTTTGCCACCACGTCAGTAATACTAACAATTAGAACCAAAGAAAAAACACTAAGAAAATTTCTGGTTTTCTACTCATTTGCTGCAATATCATGGTTTGTTGCAGAACAGTATTGGACGGTGCTTGAGCTTGTCTATCACGAAGATGTGTTTCCATCGCTGGCAGATCTATTCTATCTTCTTGGTTATGTAGGCCTGTTTGGGGCATTAATCAGCATAGTTTTTCCGCGTTTAAGGCAGATCTCAATCGATGTAAAACTAATAGGAATCATAGTGAGCGTTTTTTTCCTTATTCCGTCAGTCGTGCTCACAAGTACGGTTTTGGAAGACGACCCCCTGGCAAGGGCGTTATCACTTAGCTATCCAATCTTGGATTCAGGCCTTCTCTGGTTTGCGTCAGTAATCCTAATGGGATTCACTTGGAAAAAAAACGAATTAATGTATTACTTGACTTTCGGAATACTGTTTTTCATAATTGCTGATACCTATTTTGTCGTCTCGTCAGCAGATGAGACATATTATGTCGGGGATCCGTTTGAAATCTTTTGGTTGTGGAGTTATGTTTTGTTTGCATTTGCAGCATATCGCGGAATAAAGTCTGCAAGCATTTTTGATAACATACTAAAAAGAACTGACATCGACATTCGGAAAGTAAGGCTTCCACTGAAATATCGCACGCTGTTAACAACGGGCATAGTAGTTGTTACCAGTCTGATAACAATCTCGCTTTTGAACTCTTTCAAGTTTTCTCTCCTCAGTTCAAATGAAGAGAAAGTGATCATTCCTGCGATTTACATTAGCTTAATTTTTGTATCAATTTCCACCATAACGGGTTTACTTTTTTCAAAAAAATACACATCTCTGAAATCGGAATTTGAGCACAAATTAGCGGGAGATATGCCATCAATATCGTACGAAATTGCCATGGTTGAGAGACAAATTCAGATGCTGGAAACAAGGAACAAAAAGAATTCCATAATAACCCTAATGAGCATAGTGATATTGGTATCCGTCTTGCTTACTTATTCTTCTATGAGTTTTATCGAAAGTTCAGAGAGTTCCCGTTTAGCTACTGGGCGATTCACAATCGAGAACCTAAAGGGAGACAAGATCAGCACATGGGTCACCTGGCACGTTCCAAAAGACGAACAGTTGCAAGTAACGATAATCAACTCGCCGGGGCTATCCGATGAGAGAATCAACGCAATAAAGGAGGCGATCGTTTCTGAGAGATCAATAATATTGGAAAATTCATTTGTAAACAAATATCCCCCAAACGAAAAATCTGTGTTTTATGAGGGTTGGAGTGGTGCGCTCAGGAGCATCTCAGAGAAAACAGAATATCCAATACCCACCAATTTCCTTGTGACAACATCAGAGAAATCAATAGGAGACATCATCATCATACTTTCTACAGCAAGAGAGGCTGACAACACATACGGGTTTACAAGATCTATTGCGGATGAAGAGTCGAACCAGATGCTAAAGTCATTCATAACGATCTATAATGCTGACAATCTAAACCAAGTAGAATTATCCGCAATAGTTCGGCACGAGTTTGGCCATGCGCTTGGGCTAGTACATTCTACGGATTCGGAAGATCTCATGTATCCAATTTTTCATTCCACTCATGCAGTTATTTCTGAGTGCGATCTAGATGCAATGATTTCGCTATACAACGGAGCAAAGTCTACAGAAGTAGTGTGCAGGCATTAGGCTAATCGATTATGAAACAATATCGAGTCGGAACTGCATTTGTGTTTTTTCTTGTAACTTCTTTGTTTGTGCCGCTGGACGCACTAACGCGGAATGCGCCAGCATATGCAGAAGGCATCGTTTCGAACGAGGAAAAAATCGCAGATGAGATAAAATCGTGGTATTTTCACAACATCGATAATTCAACCATTACAATTTTTGGAAGCCCATCACTGGAGCAAGGACTCATTGGAAAATCACTTGATCTTGACGGAAAAAACAGTTACGTTGTTGTTGAAAACAAGGAACGCGTAGGTCTTTCCGCTTTTACGCTTTCCGCATGGGTAAAACCAAGTTACACCCGCTCCCCGGCAGACATGACAGTCTTAAACAGCGAGAGTTCCTTTGATCTGGCAATTACAACTCACGGCAAAAAACATGTCGCACAGTTTTCCATATTTGACGGATTCAGGTGGATTCCAGTAGAATCAAAGACAGAGATTACGGATGACTGGACCAACATTATTGCAGTGTACAACGGTACGGCAATCAGCATCTACATCAACGGCAGACTAGATTCCAGTACAAGCTTGCTCGACACGCAGCATTACTATGCATATGGAAAAGAAGTTGTAAAAATAGACGACAGCAAAATAAAAAATCCTGTTTTGAAATCAGATGTTTTCATCGGAGGCACTCAAAGTAAGAACGATGTGACTAAGCTGTTTTCTGGCCAGATTGACGAGGTTCAATTTTATATTACACCAAGCAGCCTGTTTGAAGGAATCCCCAAGATCAAAACACAGAACGACTACATCATGAATGCTACCAGCTGCGCATATGATGCATCCGTGCAATGCAGCATGCAGTTATCATTTAACACATCCGAGATAAAAGACGACAAAGCGCAGGTTACTTTTGATCACGGGGTGGTTTCCATCAACGGGGTCGATTACCTGATAAAATCAAAGGAATGGAGGGGGACGATCCCAGTCAAAAGCGGCCAAGCAACATTTTCAGGACCGGCAGTAAGCTCAAGCAACGACGAGATACGGGTCCTAGTAGTTGGGAATTTCCTAGACAACACAATGAACGGGCACCTCTACAGGATGTCCGGAAGCGTAAAGAGTCAAGACTTTCAAACTGACCTGTTTGGCAATTTTGAATTGGTGAGCAGCACAAACCTGTATGAGGAAAAGATCATCCCAATCATAGAAAAACCGTCACCGCCGAAAATTCTCCTTATGACAAAACCATTCCAGAGTGCGTTTGTCAAGGATTATTTCAAATTTGATTTGAAGGTATATTATTCTGATAAAAACCCGTTTAGGGATTATTACCAACAAGGGTTTGAGGTTCAAAATGCCACGGTTTCCCTGCAGATAGTCAGTCCGACAGGTTCAGTCCTTAAGCAGTTTGACGGTTTTACCAATAATCAGGGCTATTTTTCCGGAGAATTCATCATTCCGCCAAATACCGCGCCAGGCGTATACTCCATAGTATCAAGTGCGACAAAAGGCGAAAGTGCAGACAGCAACTCATTTAGACTTTTGATACATGAACAGCCAATACCAGACACAAGCACCGAAGTGACAAATCCGGATTGGCCCACAATAACCCTTAATGGCACAAACCCGCAAATCATAAACAAGAATTCCCCATATACGGAGCTTGGCGCTACTGCGACTGACCCCGAAGACGGCGACCTCACCGCATCAATCATAATTGATTCCAGCTCGGTCAACACGGCGGTTGTCGGCTCGTACACTGTCACCTACACGGTTACGGACTCGTCTGGCAACGTCGACACTGAAACCAGGACGGTGAACGTAGTGGCAGGCAGCCCGCCAGTAATTACATTAACTGGAGCAAATCCTCAAACAGTAGCTAAAAACGCGGCATATTCGGAGCTTGGCGCTACTGCGTCTGACCCCGAAGACGGCGACATATCAGGGGCAATTGTGATCGACTCAAGTGCAGTGAACACTGCAGTAGTTGGAGCATACAGTGTGACATACACTGTGACGGACTCATTAGGCAACACTGATACGAAGACAAGAACCGTGAATGTAGTGATAGGCGGCTCGCCAGTAATAACACTGACAGGTGCGAACCCTCAGACAGTCAATGTTGGAGCGGCGTATTCGGAGCTTGGCGCTACTGCGTCTGACCCCGAAGACGGCAATATCACGGCATCAATCACAATTGATTCCAGCTCGGTCAACACGGCGGTGATCGGAACATACACTGTGACGTATAGAGTGACTGACTCGTCAGGCAACACTGATACGAAGACAAGAACCGTGAATGTGGTCGATACCACGCCTCCAGTAATCACATTGAACGGAGCTAATCCCCAAACCATTGTAAAAGATGCGGCGTATTCGGAGCTTGGCGCTACTGCGTCTGACAACTACGATGGGAATGTGACAGGGTCGATCATCATCAATTCAAGTGCGGTAAATACTGCCATCGTGGGCACGTACACCGTGACATACAATGTGGCGGATTCATCTAGTAATGCAGCTATCCAAGTAACAAGGACTGTGAATGTCGTCATAGACAGTCCTCCAACAATCACCCTAGTTGGCGCCAATCCCCAGACAGTCAATGTTGGAGCGGCATATTCGGAGCTTGGCGCTACTGCGTCTGACCCCGAAGACGGCAATATCACGGCATCAATCACAATTGATTCCAGCTCGGTCAACACGGCGGTGATCGGAACATACACTGTGACATATAGAGTGACTGACTCGTCAGGCAACACGGATACGAAGACAAGAACCGTGAACGTTGTAGACACGGTAGTGCCGGTGATATCACGCAACGGAGCTAGTCCGATCACAGTAGGATTTGGCTCAACATACACAGACGCGGGCGCGACTGCGTCTGACAATTATGATGGAGACATTACGGCAAACATCGTAACTGTAAATCCAGTCAACACCAATATTGTAGGCACGTACACTGTAACATACAATGTTGTGGATTCGTCAGACAACGCCGCCATCCAAGTAACAAGGACTGTGAATGTCGTAGCTATCGCCCCTGGTGCACCTACCGGACTGTCAGCAACTGCAGTATCATCATCGCAGATCAACCTCTCATGGACTGCACCTGCAGACAACGGAGGATCGGCAATTACAGGATACAAGATTGAAAGAGAATCGCCGGTTGGCGGAGGATGGTCAGTTTTGGTGGCAGATACTGGCTCTACATCAACTACATACTCGAACTCAGGATTATCAGCAGGCACGCAGTACAACTATAGAGTTTCTGCGATAAACGCAATTGGTGCAGGATCCGCATCGACTGCAGCAAATGCCACGACATCTGCCACAGTGCCAGGAGCACCCACAGCATTGAGTGCAGCTGCAGTATCATCATCGCAGATCAACCTCTCATGGACCGCACCTGCAGACAACGGAGGATCGGCAATTACAGGATACAAGATTGAAAGAGAATCGCCGGTTGGCGGAGGATGGTCCGTTTTGGTGGCAGATACGGGTTCTGCGTCAACCACATACCAGAATACAGGGCTAACTCGTACAACGCAGTACAACTATAGGGTTTCTGCGATAAACGCAATTGGCACAGGATCTGCGTCGACTGCAGCAAATGCCACGACATCTGCCACAGTGCCAGGCGCACCCACAGCATTGAGTGCAACCGCAGTATCATCATCGCAGATCAACCTCTCATGGACCGCACCTGCAGACAACGGAGGATCGGCAATTACAGGATACAAGATTGAAAGAGAATCGCCGGTTGGCGGAGGATGGAACACATTGGTGGAAAACACTGGCTCCACATCAACTACATACTCGAATACCAGCCTACTACCAAACACGCAGTACAACTATAGAGTGTCTGCGATAAACGCAGTAGGCATAGGTTCTGTGTCTACGGCTTCATCAGCTACTACGCCGTCTACAGTTCCAGGCGCACCCACAGCATTGAGTGCAGCTGCGATATCATCATCGCAGATCAACCTCTCATGGACCGCACCTGTGGACAACGGAGGATCGGCAATTACAGGATACAAGATTGAACGAGAGTCGCCGGTTGGCGGAGGATGGTCCGTTTTGGTGGCAGATACTGGCTCCACATCAACTACATACTCGAACTCAGGATTATCAGCAAGCACGCAGTACAACTATAGGGTTTCTGCGATAAACGCAATTGGCACAGGATCTGCGTCAACTGCAGCAAATGCCACGACATCTGCCACTGGACCGACCAGGCTTTACTTTTCAGCCGCTGCGGCATCCGCAGTAAACCCAGCATTTGACAGTTGGGGTGAGTCAGACAGTTCTGCAAGAGGACAGATGCTGTCTGCAAAATCAGCATCAGAAGCACTGGCAGTAGGAACAAGATTGGGATGGACGCCTGGAAATAGCCAGATAGATAGACAGTATGTCTCAGCCCCAATGAATGCAGGAATATCGTTTTCGTCAACTACGATAAAGATGCAGCTGGCGTGCAGAGAATTCAATAATGCGGATAATTCGATTCCGAGACTATCTGCCAAGATTGTTTCGCAAGACGGAACCATAGTAAGACAGACATTATTGGCAATAGCAAATTACGGCACCACTGCAGAGTACATCAACAATGCAAGTCTAAGAAACGCACAATTTGCAAACGGTGATGCACTGACTGGAACTTATGCGACAGTTGCAGGAGACAGGCTAGTCATTGAAATCGGACATTCTGATTCAGGCGGTGCCACACCGGAAGCACAGTGTCGGTATGGTGCACCGTCTGGCACAGCGGATCACGGTGAAGATAACACTCAGACTACATCTTTGGTCCCATGGGTTGAGTTCTCAAACACCATAACATTCCAAGCAGGTCCATAACAGAATAATTGAGAAACGTGCACTATTTGTGGCGGCACTGCAAGAAATGCGCATTCATGGACAGAGTTTGAAATCCACCAGGGATCAGAAACAGTCAAAATTTTCTTTCAAAATCATAAATTCTGGCATTAATTTGTGCCACAAGCTTCACCTTTGATTTTTGCGCCTTTTTGTTGTGGGCATAGTCCTTGTTCTCAACCAGAGCAAGCAGAGCCTTTAGGTCGTCAAGCTCCAACACCTTGAGTCCTTTCTTTGAGACTACCTCCAAGAGTTCGACGCGCTTGCGATCGTCATCCGTTATGTGAGACACAGAAACTGGACTAGCCCCACTGAATTAATTTTTATCGACAATCTAAAAATAGCATGATTCGGTACCAGTCATCATGCCAACAATGCGCGCAATGCTACTCGAAAACCTTGCGCCAATAGAGACAAACCCGCTCAAGCTAAGGGAGATTCAAAAACACCAGATCAGAAGGCCAAACGAAATCCTAATGAAAATAGACGCATGCGGCGTGTGCCGTTCCCAGCTGCACGGAATAGAGGGAGACTGGAAAAAGTACGGAATACCGCCGGCGCTGCCGACAGTTCCCGGGCACGAGATTGTCGGCACCATAATAGAGACAGGCTCCAAGGTCTCAAAGTTCAGGACAGGTCAGAGGGCAGGAATATCCCCATTATACGGTTCGTGCAGAGAGTGCGATTACTGCAGGATTGGAAAGGAGCAGTTGTGCGATGCTGCCGAAGTCACAGGCGAGTCATTGCTTGGCGGATACGCAGAATACATTACCATAACAGAGGATTTTGCAACAGCAGTGCCAGACTCCATGGAATCAGCCTATGCTGCGCCGTTGTTCTGCGCCGGCGTGACTGCATACAAGGCGGTTATGGCAAGCGAGCCAAAAAAAGGAAAAAAGACTGGAATTTTTGGCGTAGGAGGAGTGGGACACCTGGCAGTAGAGTTTGCAAAGATAAGCGGCTGCAGGGTGATTGGATTTGCAAGAAGCAAAAGCCACCTTGATGTTGCAAAAAAGGTAGGAGCGGACAACGTTATTCCATATCAGAATGATCAGGTGGAATTTTTGTCATCATTAAAAAAAGAAGAGGGGCTGCTAGATTCTGCAATTGTCTTTGCGCCATCAGAGTCAGTCACAGATGCCGCCATAAACTCGGTAAAAAAAGGAGGCACCATAGTTCTTGCGACATTTGGCAACATACCAAGCTTTGATGTCACGCAAGAAAAGACAATCCGCGGCACACTGATTGGATCAAGAAGCGACATGTCAGACGTGGTAAGAATCGCAGCTGAGAATGATCTCAAGATAATATACAAGACGTTTCCGCTAGAGCAGGCAAACCAAGTTTTGCAGCAGCTCAAGCAATCAAAAATCGAAGCACGCGCGGTTCTCACTCCTTAAATTATAGATAAAATTTTACAGAATGATGAACTGCAAGCGATGCCACCACGTTGCCCAGATTCACGAATCGGCATCTCAGAGCAATTCAATAATGAGGCTCGGCAAGTGCGCCATCCCGGGCTGCACGTGCAAGCAGTACCTGGACTCAATTGAGCAGCTTGACGAGGAGCTTTTGTGATTTTAGGTTCATATAGAATCGTGCAGGTATGGCTTTGATGAAAAAGCACGAATCGTCGGACGACATGAAAAAGGAACTTGATGTTTTGTTATCCAAGCTAAACGCCCTTGAGATAGTAGCTGCGGACGAGTTTCAAAAGGGAGTGGTCAAGGTTTTGCGAAGACTAGTCGAGGGGCAGATGCACTCCATAAACGAGTTCGAGCACATCAAAAAAGCACTTGATCTAACCATGCTGCAGATATTTGAGGTAAAAAACCAAATCAAATCATGATTTAAGCGCAGTATCCGACAGCCCGCACTCGGTGCACTTCACCAGCACGGAATTTCCCAAGTCCTGTATCTTTTCCATTTTGGAGCCGCAGCACGGGCAGTTCATCTGCTTTGAATCAGACATTGCCATCGTTACACGATGGCTTGTATTTTTGGATTATTTTGTTTGCCAGTCTTTTTCTCTCATCTGGCGTGGATTTCCACATCGGGTATATCGAAAGGTGGATGTTTTTCTCAGAGCCTGCGGCGTCAGCCCAGCATTTTGATTTTTCGTGGTTTTTGAAAAAATCCTCGTCTTGCGATTTTTCTGACTCTCCGACGTAAATCACCTGAAACGTGCCCTTTGACTGCGTCAGCAAAATATAGATCACCTCTTCCATCGGAGGACCCCACTCTGACAGTCGAATTGGGCCAAGAAACTCGTAGCTTAGAATTTGCAGCGTCAACTGATCTTGCTGTGGAATGGGGACTTTTTTTCCTTTTTGCATGATTCATCAGATTACAAAAGGCGATCAAATGCGGATTTTTCCAAAACCAGACATTGGGTAGTCACGGTAATTGGCCTCGTCCACGGCATTTTCAGGCACAAAATAATGCGAAACAAGCCATTTCTACCGAATATTGCAGGAAAAGATTCGTTTAAAAGAATAAATCCACCTAGAATTTTTGTTAGGTCATGGCAGAGCCACACAATCACAGAACGGTAGGATACTGCATGATAATGGTATCTGCATCGCTAGTGGTGATTGCCTTGCTGTATCTTTCCATCGGAGACGATGTCTTGTATTCAGACCATGTCGGAAAGGAAAAGCAGCTAGAGTACAAGCAAATGTTAGAAAAGGCAGCACAGGAGACCGCAGCCAAGTCAGAGGGAAAGAACCTGTCAGTAGACCTAAATGAACAAATGAAAGTTCAGAACAATCCCTAGGCTAGTATCCGTTGGCATAGTCTTCCCACACGTTAAGATTTGATGTCATCTTGTTCATTTTGTATAGCGCGCCTCCGATTATCCCTGCTTGGTAAAACGCATACAGGTATACCTGCGAGTGAGACGGATGTGTGTGCGACAGGCTGAGTGCAATCATTGAGAAAAAGATGAACGTTCCAATGAATGTAGATATGCTGTTCACTATCCCATCAAGCCCAATTATTCTCCTTGTCGCGACTGCCATCAGAGATATGCTTGAGAGTATCAGAAATGTGAGTCCGCCGTTTTGTGTTACAAACTGCGTAACCCACTGAGCTAGGCCCATCTCAAGCAGCGACTTTTCTGGAAGTGATATGCCGCCTCCCAGTGCAAAACTTACTGCGCTGAACAGCCCCCCGATTATAAAGAAGAACAGCAGTATCTTGGTGATTCCCCGCTTTATCGGACTGCGTATTTCAGACGGCTTTATGGCGCGCTCTGTTATTTTCATTCCAAAAATAAATCCTATAAAGACGGTTGGAAAATACGCCATTTCTATCAGGTATGGCGATTCGGTAGTTATTTCCTGAATTTGAGGCGCAAAAATCAGAAAAAGCAAAAGGGCAAGGGCAGTGGCGCTTGCAAAAAGTATCAGATTTAGGTACGGCAGGCGGGGTCGCCCATCCATCTCAGCACTCCAATTATACATTTTGAACCCTTTAAGAAATCAGATTAAAGAAAATGGCAAAAAATCATTTGCTCAGTTAATCAATTTTTTTCTCTTGCATGATGACAGACTCGATTGCAAGTTAAATTCGGAATTTAGCCAGAATTTCCTATTCGTGGTGCCTTTTATTCTTCCGCAAAAAAACATTACACTTTGTTAGAAAACCAAATAATCGTGCAGCGGGTTTTGGTTTCAATTATAAATCGTGAGTGCGCCAGTGCACAGCGCAAAGTTAATACGCGCTAAACTAAATTTCCTCTCAAATGAAGACAAATCAATACATCATTGCTGTTTTGGTAGCTTCGCTGGTCTTGTTATCGGCCATCACCGTAACACCGATTGAGGCAAAGCCGGGCGGCAAAAGAGTGCTAGCACACACTGATGACGAGGTAAAAAACGCCATATCCAACGGTTGCAAGATAGTTCGAGAGACCAAGGGTCTTAAGGCATTAGATTGCAACCCAGCTGTTGCGGATTCTTTGGGACTGCAAGAAGACATTCAGCTGTTTGCAGTCGACACCAAAGCAAACACGCAGATTGGCGCAGACACAGTACAAGCATCAGGAAACACAGGCGCTGGAAGAAAAGTAGTGGTCATCGATACAGGTTACAACTACAACCATCCGGAATTATCTTCAAGCTATTTGGGCGGACGTGACTTTGTCAATAACGACTCAGACCCACTTGACGATAACGGCCACGGGAGCCACGTCGCTGGAATCATCACTGCGGACGGGATCGACTCTAAAGCAAGAGGTGTGGCCCCAGACGCAGGAGTTATTTCAGTCAAAGTTCTTGATGCATCTGGCTCTGGATTTTTCAGTGATACAGTTGCAGCAATATACTGGGCAGTAGACGGTCCTGACGGCATACCGAACACTGCAGACGACTTTGGCGCAGATGCAATCAGTCTCAGCCTTGGCTCATCAGCCCCGTACACATACAAAGGATTCTGTGACAATGTAATGCCCGACATGACAAACGCAATCAAGTATGCCATGTCGAGAGGAACGATCGTAGTTGTTGCAGCAGGCAACAGTGGCGGTTCCGGCGTATCAATTCCAGGATGCATCAGTTATTCCACAACAATTGGGGCAGTCGACAGTGCTGACAAGATTGCAAGCTTTTCAGGAAGAGGAAAGGCAGTAGACGTTACGACACCAGGAGTCGGAATCTATTCAACGTGGCTCGGAACGTCATATGCCACTGCAAGTGGAACCAGTATGGCAACGCCAGTAACAAGCGGAACTGTCGCATTAATCAAATCGGCACACCCGACATACACTCCGGATCAGGTCCAAAACGCATTAATCAAGACTGCAAAGGATCTTGGAAAGCGAGGATTTGACACAAGTTACGGCTGGGGAAGAGTCAGTGCTTCGGATGCAGTAAACTATATCCAATAAACTCTTTTTTTATTTTATTATCGAATTGAAGAGCAACTTGACAGTGTCTCAGCATAACAATGCAAATAAAAACATGGAAAAATTAGATAGACAGGATTTCGCCTGATCACCGAAGGCTGTCTTGCTTGTTGAACATGTTTTCCGAGTTTCTCTTTTTGAATATGTGTAGTTGACTATATGATCCGAACAAAAGAAAAGTGTATGCCCAAAGATAAATCGTATCGATTGGATGGCCGGAATAATAGGAATCATCAAGCGTAAAGATGAGAAAACCAAGGTCGGATACGACAAAGCACAGCATGCCCATCATTAGCAACAGCCAGAGGAAGCTTACCTGGCCCCTGAAGAAAAGGCTCAGGCTCACAGTTATTGGAAAAAGCGACACGGCATCCGCTATCGGGTACGCCAAGCCAATTATCGCTTCTGGTTTCGAAAGATCAATATCCTGCAATCCAGATACAGATATGGAAAAAACGAGTACGGTTACCGTCGTAGCGGACGCAAGAAAAACAATCTTCTTGGAAACGAGAGTCTTGAACGGTTTAAGATAATATGCGCTGAACATAAAATACAACGGATATCCAGCAAACCAAAAATAGTCTGCCTCGGATGGCCATGGTTTGACGTGATAAACGAGTTCATCGACTAGCCATATTGCTTCGGCGATAAACCACAATACGGCAAACGATGAAAAACAAATCCATGCTTTTCCCAATTGACTAGAGTAGTTGTTTCTAAAGATCTGAATTATGGAGAAAAACACAAGAGATCCTGTAATTGACATGTTTAGCACATTGTATGTGATGCTTGCTGCCTGTTGCCCAAAATAGTTTGAAACCATCAGGGCTAAAAAAATGGCAGAAAGGGCAAACGCCAACAGTTCATTGGTTTTGGTTTGCAGATTAGCCATTCAACACCACGAGAAAATTTGAGATTTGTTTTTGTTCTGCGACATTTGCTAATTCTTTATTTATTGTGTCCATTATCGGTCGGCACCCGTCTCCAAAAATCTCTTTCAAGACGTCTCGCAGGTATTCCGGATGCTCAAGACAGTCGGAAAAATAACAATTATGCTTTGCACATAGTCTGCTGCCAACTTCGTTTAACGTCGACTCGCTTATTTTCTTTAGTGTGTCATATATGACAAAACTCACAAGCGCAACATGATATCTATCGGGCCTTACAATTGGGGTTTGTTCTTCTAACTCATCAAGTAATTTTTTAACGTGGTCAATATCAAAAGGCTTGTAGAAAATCTTGGTCGGTTTTAAACTGTCCATTTTTGTTACATCCCTCTCTGCCAGATGTGCCGTCACTATGACAATCTTTGAGTTGGCATTTATTTTTCGAATGTTTTCAAGCGCGTAAAACCCGTCGTACTCGGGCATCATTAGATCCAAAAAAACAACATCCGGTTTTTTCTGCTGGTACAATTCCACCGCTTTCTTGCCGTTGTGTCCCTCTCCAACAACTTTAACGCCAATTGTTTCCAGACATTCACAAAAAACTGCCCGAAGGTCCTTGTCGTCGTCTATTACGATGGCAGTAACAGTATTTTGCATGAAAGTCATGATCTCCTGCGTCTTATGATCATATGTCTGTTCAAATCAAACTGCGCATAACCTCATACTGATCACAAAAACACTTTGATTTGCAACAGTTTTTCTTCCATAACAACATTAGAACTCGACGTATTGTTCCAATGATACTGTCAAGTTGCTCTGCTGTTTGTGAACAATGTCTGAGCATTAACAGCCTTGAGACTCTACAGTACATAGCTGAATAATTATTAAATATCAGAGAAGTGCAAATAGGCACATTGAACAAGGCTATTTCGTCTGCCTTAATTGCCATAATCCTCATCACGTCAATTACGGTAATGCCGTCATTTGCACACCCAGAGCACAAAACTGGAAAACACCTAAACTCCAAGCAATGCGGAGCGGATGACGCAAAAAAAATAATTCAAGTGACGCAAAAAGTTCTCAACAGCGTTGATTCTGGCGTAGCTGGAAATAATTGGGCGCAAGACGACTATGTCAGGCACATTCAGGTATGGCAGCTTTCCGACGGTTCGTTTTGTGCCGTTTTAAAATATGAGGGGCACTTTGTCACGTTCGCAGGCCCAAGTCCGGCGGGCACAAGCACTGTCAATGCAGGAGTGAGGGGGACGTTTGACGGAGGCTATGTCACCACCAACTTTACCGGAACACTTGCTCCAACTGTTCCGACACACGGATCAATTGGAAGTTTTGATTATCAGTGTGATGTCAGCGGAAACTGTCCCGGATTTGTAAACTGGATTGACCTGTACTTTTCAGACACTGACGGATTTGACCTGACATGGTGGGGCTGGAAATACCACGCAGGAAAACACGGCTCATGGGTCAACTCGATTGACGGAAACTTTGGTGACATCACATAGAAATCTTCTGACAACAAAACAGTTACCTTATCAGTAAAGCACGCCAACAAAACCCAATGAGACTTGGAAGGCTGCCAATCATAGCCGGCATGATCATGATTTTCTTTGGAATGGTTTTCCAGTTCCAAGGAAGGGGACAGATTGGCCCAGAGTCGTCATTTATGTATTACAACAAGGACTGGATCTCCTACGGGATTATCATCATCATATCCGGAATCGCAGTCAGCGGATTTGGAGTGTTTATCTCAAGATACAGATGAGTCAGAGACGCACATCAAGAGTATCCAGCACATTCGTCTTTAGATCGAATGTCCGAATCAGGTGATTGTTCGTATCCGTGATGTAGAGTTTGTTTTCGTAGAACTCGACATCGCTTGGCTCGTAAAGCGGCAAGATTTCGCATTGCGGATTGCCCGGAAGGCACACCATGTTTTTTTCCGTTTTGCCAATCAGCGTCACCACCTGCGAGGTTTTCAGATCAATCATGCGTATTGCAGAGTTGTAAGTGTCCGCCACAAATATCGTGTCCGAGACGGCGCACAGCCCCAGAGGATGCTGGAATAACGCATCGTCCAGCCTTCCGTCCTGATAGCCAAACTCAAAGAGGCCGTGTCCTACGATTGTCCTTACCTGTTTTGACGGAATCGAAATTTGCCTAACTGCGGAGACTTCGCTGTCGGCAAAATACAGACTGTCTTCAAAAATTGAAAGGCCGCTTGGCTGCGCAAGCTGCGCCTCTCGAATATTTCCATCAATTATGTTTTCGTGTCCGGAGCCGGCATACGGCAGGGCCATCTGCGATTCAACGTCATATGTCCAGATCTGGTGATTTCCTGCCATCGCGATGTAAATCAGGTTGTCCAGGAACGATACGTCCCACGGAGAGGTAATCGAGACTGACTTGCCTTTTCCCCCAGCTGAAATCCACGGGCCCTGCTTTCCGGTGCCAACGACAGTCTCCACCCTGTTTTGCGCGATGCTGATTTTTCGTATTGCGTGGTTTTCAGTGTCAGCTACAAAAATCTCATCGCCCCTCCAGACAACTCCCTGAGGCCTGAAAAACTTGGCACCTGCCAGGTCCCCGTCCTCAAGCCCCGGCTTGCCACTCCCAATGACGTTGAGGATTTTTCCTGAGACATCGGTAATCAAGATTCTATTGTGGTTAGAATCGCTCAGCGCTATTTTGCCTGTCTTTGAAATCGAAATCTTACCTGGAAATGAAAGTGTATGATTTTGGACTTTGCTAGAGTTTTGTATTACAATTGGGTTTTGAGCAAGCGTTCCCTTTTTTGAATGGTTCTGCAAGAGGACCTCAATTGTGTCGTCGATTTCGTCCCTTTGTCCCTCCCCTGACTGCTTGTACACTATGGTTCCAGTAGGGTCAATTATCAGAATTGTCGGCCACGCGTTTACTTGGAACTTGCCCCAGATCTGCATCTCCCTGTCAACCACCACTGGGTGCTCGATTTCATACCTGGCCACTGCGCTCTTCACATTGCCAGATTCCTGTTCCGTAAAGAACTTGCCAGAGTGCACCCCGATGAACACCACGGGCTTTCCCCGGTACTTTTTTTCCAGCTGTGCAAGGGTGGGCAGCGTGTGCATGCAGTTAATGCAGCAATAGGTCCAAAAGTCCAAGACGACCACACTCCCCTTTAGTTTTGAAAAGTTCAACGGCTCATCGGTGTTAATCCACTCAAAGTTCTCCGGAAAATCCGGCGCCTTTGCCACTGGGGGAAAAAATCCTTCAAACATGAAATCACATCGAACAGTGAAAGATAAAATTGTACACGTTTTACTGGTTCGCGATTACTGTTCTGGGAAGCACGCGTGTACTTTGGCCGCTGCCAGTCTGTAATTTGACAATGCCCAGTACTGACCAAGTGCGTGCTTTTGCTTGATTGCGTCGCAGCTGTCCGCCTCGATTTCGGCCTTTTCTTTTAGTATGAGAGGCTTCATCACCACTTCCTTGTGATAAACGACATAAGCGCCAATTGAGCTGGCAACTACAAGAAACGCAATACCTATGATGAATATTGGATCCATCGGTAGCCGTTAATTTGGTAGGTATTTGAGTTTTATGAATGTCGGGGGCTTTGAAAAAAGATCTTTAGCTCCAGACTTTTTCTTTGAACGTCCACTTTTTGTTCAGGAGAAAATTGCTCAGCGCAGCAGAAAACACCGCCAGAATGAGCGCTATTGGATATTCCACGCGGTACTGATCAACTAACACGTACACCATACCGATTTGCGCAAGCGCGCCAAGGGAGCTAAAGCCGATGAATTTTGCATACTGCGTAAGCGTGTGCCTTGGCGAAAAGTTGCGATCCTCAAACGTCCACATCTTGTTTAGTACAAAGTTGCTCGACATGGACACTATGATTCCAATTATTGTCGCGTGCAGGTACCAAAGATTTGAAACAACGCTTGTAAACATGGACGAGACCAAGTAATTGGTAACAAGCCCTATTGCACCAACGCTGTAAAATCTGCCTGCCTTTGAGAAAAAGCTGACAGACGTTCGCTTTTCCTCCCTTGCCGCCTTTTTGCCATATCTGTACAGGTGCCACACTGCCTTGGTGTAGTCCAGAACGGTGCGCGTATCAAGCTTGCTTGAGCCGAATTTGCGATTTGTGAAAGTGTAAGGTATTTCCAAGACGTTTGCGTTCTTTGTTTTAACCAGTATCTCAAGCAGCATCTTGTATCCTATTGCGTCAAATTTCAGTCCCTGAATTATCTGGCGCTTGAATGCGAAAAAGCCAGACATGGGATCTTTTGCGTTTACTCCAAGGCCGCGCTTTGCAATCATTGTCGCGCCCTTGCTTAGGAGCTTTCTCTTTCTTGTCCACCCGCTAATGGAGCCGCCGTGCACGTACCTTGACGCTATCACGATGTCCCACTTTGGCTGCCTTAGCGCGTCGATTATTTTCGGCAGAAGGCTTGGCGGGTGCGAGAGATCACTGTCCATTACCACTATGGCGTTTCCGGTTGCATACTGGATGCCCTTCAGGATTGCGGAGCTTAATCCAGCCTTTGTTTTTCTGTGAATTATGTCAATAGTGTATCCCGCTATTTTCCTGACGTTTTTCATGTAATCCTCTACAAGTTTTCCAGTCCCGTCAGGGGAGTTGTCATCAACTACAATTGTCTGCGCGGTCACATTCCTTGGGATGTGCTCCTCGATTGACTTGAGGACCTGCAGAATGTTCTGAGACTCATTATACGTTGGAATTATGATAGATACTTGGGGCGTACCAGAGACCAAATCCCCCTTTGTTGCCATGATTGATGTTACCCAATTTTGCGAATATTAATTTATTATTAAATCTCGTTGATGCTTGAGTAAAATTGTTTAAAAGCCAGCCCCGAGGGGATCGTCCGGCTTCATTATCTCGCGCATCACCATCGTTGCAAACGATCCGCGCTGCAAGGTAAAGCTGGCAATGTTTTTGTCAACTGAAAAATCAGAGCAGAGAACCGACGCAGTCCTAAACCCGCCCTCCGCGCTAATTTCCTGGGTTTCCTTGAAAAAAAAGTCCTTTGGGTTAACTAGCTCATTCTGCAGAATTTTTGAGATGTGCAGATCAAATCGTGTTTTTTTAAAATAAGAGTGCCCGACCATTGGGATGGCAAGCTGCTGTCCTGGGTCCATCTCATACTTGCCGAGCTTGGCGTTTTTGTCATAGCACACGTCGCCGTCCTGCGGATGGAACAGGTCCTCGCCATACTCAAAGGCCCTGCAGACAGTCAGGTTGAAAATGAACGACGAGTACGCGTCCACGAAGAGGCGCCGGATTGACAGCGGCAGTTTTTGAAACGCCCTCTGCGGATCCCCGTGCTCCAGCATTTCCTGCAGTATTGTCCTCTCAAGATCCATTTTGTGCGGCAGTATTTTTAGCGCCTCGGAATAGTTCGACACATCAGACATGAGTTTTCTTATTTTGGTGTTCTCCTCAGAGTCATGCTCTGACGCAAACGAGAGCAGCAGCGTTATCGCATCGCCGAACCTTCGCTGGACCAGCGCCTTCCCAACTAGGTGCGTGACGGGCCTTTTTGAGCCAAACCTCTGGTACCCGTAGAAATTAAAAATTCTGTCGTGCTCGGCAAAGTCAGAAAAGCTTTGCTTTGGGTCGGTTACCTTTATGACAAACCTATTCCCAACCATGTCCTTTGCGGAAAGAGGTTTTTTGAAAAAACCGATTTTCTCAAGCGAGATTTTTCCGTCGGAGTAGTTTGGAACGGATTTGTTTTGCCCAAGCGAGCAGACAAACTGCTCGGTCACTGCAGAAGAGTCCTTTAGTCCGAGCGCCTTTAGGTGCACGCCGAACTTGTGAAAGATTGTTTCCAGCGCGTGGTTTGTGTCGATTCCGGATTTTTTTAGTTTGTATGCAGCAAACCCCTCGCTCTGCGATATAGAGTCCAGCGTTTTTTGCGACAGGACCTCAAAGACCTTAAAGTCGTCATTGTGCACCTTGATCTTTCCCCCGCAGCCGGGATACTTTGTAGTGTATACTGTAATGCCAATGTCAGAATCTATTTTTGGGATCACTCTGTTATTGTCACGGTAACAAACTGGGACACTGTCACGTCCGGAGTCCTTGCGGACAGGAGAACCTTGTATGTGCCTGGCAGTGCAAAGTCACTTGCGTGTATCGATACTGGAATTGTTTGCGGGCTTGATTGTGTCAGGTCCACCTGCGCGTTTTGGATCTGCACAGTTACGTCAGCGAACTGCGATGTGGACTGCTGCAGGAGTGATGCCGCAGTATTGGTGTTCGACGTAAGCTGCATTTGGATTTCTGCTGACTGGCCCTTTGCCAGTGAAACAGCGGTCTGCGATAGCTGCAAGTCAAACGGCAGTGGCTTTGTGGTGTCAATCATCCCAATGTTGTTTTCTACCCACTCTGTAAACCAGATTTTTCCTCCATCCGAGGTAAACCCAAACACCTGGGAATAGCCGCAGTCTTGTTTTTCGTTGCAGTCAGACCAGTTCGGGTTCTTGGACGGCACGTTGTATTCGACTAGAGATTCTGTCCCAATGTCCATCACCCCAATTGCGTTTGCGAGTTGCTCGTTGAAGATCAGCTTTCCGTTGTTAATCTGGGTCCAGTACGGACCGCTTGCAGGCACCTTGATCAGCCCAGTCACGTTGCCGTATACTGCAGGGCGAACGTCGGATGTCACGTATCTTGTGAATTTTTCGCTCTGCGGATCAAATTTGAAGAACGAGCTGCTAGAGGTGTCCGCCATCCAGACGTTGTCATTAGAGTCGACTGACAGCCCTATCGGGGTGCCAAGCGTCGGAGGCAGGTCAAATGCTTTTGAAAGCTGTGACAGCGTTGAATTTGTCTCAGATACAGTAAAGTGAGAAAACTTGTTGTAGTCAAACTTGACCAGCGCGCCGCCTTTTTTCAGTATCCAGTTTGTGTACCAGATGTATCCCTGCGAGTCAAAGTCAAAGCTGCTCGTAAACGAGCCTGGGATTGGCGACGGGATGTCGGTGTATGTGCCGTTTTGTTTTTCGTTTCCAAGATCAAAGAAGCTGATTTTGCTTCCGTAAAAGTCGTTTACTATAACGATATCATTTCTCACCTTGATGTGGTGAGGGAGTGAGTCCTCCTTTGACGGATAGCTCACCCTCTGGTACTGCTTGTCAGATGTGGAAAACTTCCAAATAGAATTGTAAGCGTCATCAGTGTACCAAATGTCGCCATTTGCGTACGTCATGCCCCAGAACATGGAGCGGCCTTTTTGCGGCCATTGCGGGTTGTTAAACTCTGTAAATTGTTTTGACTGAGGATCAAATTTTGCCACCTTGCCGGTATTTGTCTGGCTAAACCAGACCATTCCGTCACCATCTGTCACCACGGATAGCGGCTGCGTGCACTTGGTTGGGATTTTGAACTCCGTCACGTACTCGCTGCTTTTTGCGTCGCCGGTCTCACAGAACTTTGCCCGCTGCGCGTCTGGAAAATTATCTTCGGGCGTTCCGGTCACGGTGGTTTTTTCAGCGTCGGTTTGTTTTGACGGGCCACGGTTTGACGAGATTGCCGCAGTCGATGCCAGGAGAATTACTGCAAAAAACGCCGCAACAATTATTCCCTTTTTCTTCACAAGTCGGAATTTACTTTACCTTGTTATAACCCATTCTGAAAAAATCTACAATAATTTAAGGTCGCGCGTTATTTTGTCAATCAGATCCTCCGGTGCGGGACCAATCGAAATGCACGTAACTGTCCCAGGGGCAATCTGCGTGTGACCTGCGTCGGTCACTTCGGACCACGGAAGATTCAACTCTATTGCGGCCATCTTTACTTCATCCAGTTCCTTGTGGCTGTTTACCTTTAGCACAATTTTTGCCTGGCCTGCCCACCACTTTTCAAACCAGCTTGGATGAGCCTTCCTCACATGTTCTGCGCCGAGGACGCACGCGTGTCCGACCTGTGCTGCGATTTTTCCTTTTCCCATGCCAAGGTCTGCCCTCACCACAATCACCTGCTTTATTGGACTCATCAACTACACTGGCAAACAATCCATTGAAAAACTTTTGAGCGAGTCCCGGCACGGAGCAAGGCTGCGATGAATTAAATTAATCCAAATCAAAAAACAACGAAATGTCCTACGACGCAGTTGTTGCAGGCGGCAGTGTCGCCGGCCTGTTCTGTGCAAGGGAAATCGCCGCAAGGGGGCACAGCGTGCTTGTAATAGAAGAAGACTTTGAGATAGGCTCCCCGGAGCACTGCGGCGGACTTGTCAGCGTATCCGGCATGGAGGACCTCGGGGTAATCCCGTCAGGCAAGACGTTTGACAGCCAGATTACGCGCGCGGAAATCAGTTCCCCCGGAGGAAAAAAAATAACGCTTGACGCAAAAAAGCAAAACGTCTCAGTCATCAACCGGCGCGAGCTTGACAAGCAAGTCGCGCGCCAGGCGCAGAAAAACGGCGCAGAAATTAGAGTAAAGACGTCATTTAAGGAAATCAGGGAAAACCGAATCGTCACAACCGCAGGCGAAGTCGATTTCAAGATACTAGTGGATGCCCGCGGAGTGTCGGCACTCATCCAAAAGGACAGGACCGGGATACTCCAGTCGGCGCAGTACGAGATCTATGCGGACTGGATAGAAAAGGGAAAGGTGGAAGTGAACTTTGACGCAGTAAAGTATCCGGGATTTTTCTCGTGGGTCATACCATCGTGCGGTGGTGCAGGTAAGGTAGGCGTTGCGGGAAAAAACATAAGCGCGATGCAGGCACTGGAAAAATTCCTTGATCAGAAAGGAAAGCACTCCATAATCAGAAAGGTATTTGCCCCAATCTGGGTAAACGGCCCAGTCGAAAACTTTGTCTCAGGGAACACCGTAACAGTTGGCGATGCCGCCGGGCAGTCAAAGCCAACCACTGCAGGCGGAATCTATTCCTGTGGGCTCGGAGGGATTTATGCTGGAAGGGCAATCTCAAAGTTCTTGGAAACTAAAAAACACGACGAGCTAAAATCGTACCAAAAGTCATGGACTGAAAAATTCGGAAAAGAGTTCGAGAGGCAGCTGTTTGCAAGAAAAATGCTGGAGCGACTCGACAACAAGTCGATTGATGCTCTGTTTGGCTCCATAACACCTGAGATTATTTCCGACATGTCGGACAATGACGATTTTGATTTTCACACATCTGCAATCATAAAGATGCTAGGGCTCAAGGGCTCGCTCAAAGTGGCGCAAACAATTTTCGGTTCGGAAATCAGAAAGATCCTAGGCTAATACCAAAAAGTCGAGCAAGCTATAAATGCAGTCGCAAAAAAAGACAGCTACATGTCAACATTGGCGCTTCCAGTATGCAGTTGCTGTCACAGACACATTATGCCAAACGACAAGTGTGTCAAGTTTAACTGTCCAGAATGCGGCACAGTCCTAATTTGGAGATGCGAGAGCTGCAGAGAGGCAGCAAGATCATACACTTGCGGATCATGTGGTTTTCAAGGACCATAGAAAAATGGCACGCTTACTCTTGATAACAAAAATTCTTCCGACAGGGACGGACATAGATTTGGATATCCTGGCAAAGGCAGTTCAATCAAAGATAGACGCAGGAATCACCCTGGAAAAATACACAAAAGAGCCGCTTGCTTTTGGCTTGTACTTTATCAAGGCGGAATTCAGCTTGGACGACAAGGAAGGCCAGATGGATCTTTTGGAAAACGCAATAAGATCAGTTGACGGCGTAAGCGAGTTCGAAGTGCTCAACATGAGCAGAAAATCAGTAGATGTGAAGTGAGCTAATTGGCACGCAAGGACGAACCTTTGCAAATGCGAGTAGGCGAGGCAAAGCAAAGGGACGTCGGAAAAAAGCGCGCAAGGATTGGTCCTGACGCGATGGACTTTCTCAAGGTTAACCCCGGTGACATTATTGAAATTACAGGCAAGCGCACAAGCTGCGCAGTTGCATGGCCGACGGACGAGGACGACAAGTTCCCAGACGTCGTAAGAATAGACGGCCAGACAAGAAAGAACCTCGGCAGTGCACTAAACGACATTGTAAAAATCAAAAAGGCAGTAACAAAGGTAGCAAAGACAATTGTCCTGCTCCCGGTAAGCGACGTGGTAACGGTAGACAAGGAGTTTACGGACTTTGTAAAGAACAGACTCAAGGGGCTGCCGTTCTGCCAGGGAGACGAAATCTCCGTCATGATACTTGGCAACTCTATGGATTTTAAAATAAGCAAGACTGCGCCAAAGGGAATCGTAACAATAGACAGGACCACCGAGTTTTCCATATCGTCAGACAAGGTTACTGACAAAAAGATCCGCGTGACGTACGACGAGGTGGGCGGGCTCAGAAACGAAATCAAGGTGATGCGGGAGATAGTCGAGCTGCCGCTGAGGCACCCCGAAATCTTTGACAGGTTGGGAATCGAGCCGCACAGCGGAATTCTTTTGTACGGACCTCCGGGATGCGGAAAGACATTGATTGCAAAGGTACTGGCAAGCGAGTCTGAGGCAAACATGTATTCGATTAACGGCCCCGAAATAATGAACAAGTATTACGGGGAGACGGAGGCAAAGCTCCGGGACATATTCAAGGAGGCAAAGGACAACTCTCCAAGCATAATATTCATTGACGAGATAGACGCCATAGCTCCAAAGCGAGAGGAGGCATACGGCGATGTTGAGAAAAGAGTAGTCGCACAGCTGCTCGCACTGATGGACGGGCTGACAGACCGCGGAAACGTAATAGTGCTTGGCGCAACAAACAGGCCGGACAGCGTGGATCCCGCACTCAGAAGGCCAGGAAGATTCGACAGAGAAATCGAGGTGTCAGTTCCAAACGCGGACGGAAGATACGAGATACTGCAGATACACACGCGCGGAATGCCCATTGCAGAAGATGTAGAGTCGAGGAGACTTGCATCGGAACTGCACGGGTACACCGGCGCAGACATCAAGTCGCTGTGCAGAGAGGCGGCGCTAAAGGCAATCAGAAGATATCTGCCGGATATTGATCTTGAAACAGAAAAGGTTTCAGCAGAAGTTTTGCAAAAACTTGACATTAATTTCCAGGACTTTTACGACGCAATGCACGAGGTAGTCCCGACTGCGATGAGGGAGTTCTATGTGGAGCGACCAAAGGTATTCTGGAACGAGGTAGGGGGCCTTGAGGACGTAAAGATAACACTCCAGGACAATTTGATTATCGCGCTAAAAGAGCCGCAAAAGTTCTACAACATGGGAATCAAGCCGCCAAAGGGAGTCCTGCTGTACGGTCCGCCGGGATGCGGAAAGACACTCCTTGCGAGGGCGGTGGCCACAGAGAGCGGAAGCAACATGATACTTGTCAGGGGCCCCGAGATCCTATCAAAATGGATCGGAGAGTCGGAAAAGGCAATCAGGGAAATCTTCAGAAAGGCAAAGACGTCTGCTCCCTGTGTAATAATTTTTGACGAGATGGACTCGCTTGCCAGAATGAAGTCCGGCGAGGAGGCAGGAATCGGGCAGACAATCCTCAGCCAGCTGCTAACGGAGATGGAGGAGAGCGGCTCTGCAAGAGTCGTGGTAATCGGAATAACAAACAGGCCAGACCTGCTAGACCACTCCCTGCTAAGGCCCGGAAGACTCGAGCCGGTCCTGTTCGTACAGCAGCCAGACGAAAAGGGAAGACTTGAGATAATCAAAATACTAACGGAGAAGATGCCGCTATCAGAAGATGTCAACCTGGAAGAGATTTCAGTCTCCACGCAAAACTACACCGGCGCTGACTTGGTGGCTCTGTGCAGGGAAGCAGGAGTGCACGCAATGCAGAACAACTCCGCCAAGATTGGAAGCTCGGATTTTGCGTCGGCGCTAAAGAAGATCAAGCCGTCAATCACAAAGGAAGTGGACCAGTGGTACACCGCAATAAGGGAAACTATTTCTAACGTCGTTCCCAAACCAATAGACAAGACCTTTTACGGTTAACAAACATGACAGAACTTCCATTAAGAAACGTAGTGTACGAGAAAATCAAGAGCGCGACCTCCATGACAGACGAGGCTCTGACCAAGAGCCTGGTAAAATCAGGAATCATTCTTCCAGAGGACAGGTTCAACAAGATTCTGCTGGACCTTGAGATACTAGGACTGGTAAGGGTGTCATGGCTCACAAAGGACACCAGGCGAGTCGAGGCAATAGTTCCGGAAGCAGAGGAAGACGAGTACGAAAAACAAAACAGAGAGACGATGGAAAAGGACTACGAGGCATCGTTCCCAGGCGTAGAAGAAGAAAACTAGAAGAACCTAAAGTGGAATGCCGCGTCAAGCGCGATGGCTACGAAAATTATTGTCAGGTACGGCGCAGTAACCTTGTACGCCTTCCACGCAAAGTCCGAAGTCGGGTTCTTTGTCAATTTGTAATGGTACACCAGCATCAGGCCCCCGCTCGCTGCCGCAACTACAAAGTATACTATTCCAAGTCCGTTCGGGATAAAGGACAGCGCAAGAGAATACGGAAGCAGTATTGCGGTGTTTGCCAAAATGTACTTTGACGTTTTGTGCATCCCTATCAGCACTGGCAGCATAGGCACCTTTGCTTCTGCATAGTCGTCCCGTATCTTCATTGCAAGACACCAAAAGTGCGAAGGTGTCCAGACAAACACCAGAAAGCCAACTAGGAAGCCAAGCAGGTCAATTCCATAAGGCGGGACAAACCCTGTTGCAGCTGTCCACCCGGCCATTGATGCAGCGCTTCCCGCAAATCCGCCAATTACGATATTTGAGGAATTGTTCCGCTTAAGCCACGCAGTATAGATGATTACGTAAAAGAATATTCCAAGCCCTATGAAGAAAGTCGAAGTCCAGTTCAATGTGATTGCGGCATACACTACCGATGCGACGCTTACCGCTATTCCATAAATCAGAACATGGCTTGCCTTCATTCGCCCCGACGGAATAGGTCGCGTGCTTGTTCTTTTCATGAGCGGGTCGATGTCCTTGTCATAGTAATGGTTTAGCGCACTTGATCCTGCAGATGCCAGCGCGCCCGCAATGATTATGTGAAAGAGTCCAGTAGTGCTAAGCTCGGGCCCTACAAGCTTGCTTGCAGCATACATCGATGTTATGGCAGTGATGACAAGCAGGACTACGATCCTAGGTTTTGATATTTCTAATATTTCTTTTAATCCCAAACTCTTGAAAGTTGCCGCACTAGGCATATATTTCTAGTTTAAAATGTCAGAAGAGAGTCCACGGGCAACTCAGGCGTGCAGATCAGGGCAGAATAAAATTTTCGCACCGCAGACAGAGTCGCCTCACGTACCATTTTGGAATCAAAATAATATCAAAAATTCCAAAGTTCCTATATGCCATTTTGTTTTAGGTTAACAAAATGAATGATCACGGTGAGTCTTGGTGGATTTGAGCACTAAATCAAGACACTTGGCAGTCATGTCAGTTCTGACTCTGTTCTGTATTGGCACAGTATCGTATGCCAATGCGCAGACAGTCACCATGTACGTGGAAAAGATGCCGCAGCACTGGCAAGGCCAGTACGGGGACGTTCTGACAAACGCCACGCAGTACTGGGAAGCCAAGAGTCCGGGCCTCAAGTTCGATACAACCCAAATCGTCGACAAGGCGGACGTGGTAGTAGAGTGGGCAAGCCAGTACGGGGAAGGAAACCTCGGATATTATTCCCCAGAAACGGATAACGTGTACGGCAAGCCGACAGCGGCAATCACACTTGGGTTCTTCGAGGACAGGGAATGGCATCTTGCATCTCCAGATCAAGTGCTGCAGGTAACAAAGCATGAGCTCGGTCACGCAATAGGCCTGCCATACAGTGTTGATCCAAATGACATAATGTATCCGACGGTGGAAGACTATGAGTCGTGGCAGCAGGACTCTGAACTGCCGCCTGCATTCAACACCTCTGCAGACTGGCACGCAAGATCAGAAAAATACCAAGGCCTTGCAACCGAAACAATTCTTCCGCTTGTGTCAAAAATAGACGAAAAGCAGTCACTGCTAAACGCGGCATCCTATGACAGCTTGGCAGCAAAGGATGCGCTGAGTGACGCATGGACCGCATTCTGGTGGGCAAAAAAATACCTCAGCATCGCAGAAGAAACACAGTATGACGGTGGCCTGCTGGTCCTGCAGTCAGACTACTATAATTCGCATATCAAGTTCAAGTCATCATATGACTATGCAAAAAAGGCAGAGCAAAAGATATCGCAGATAACAGAATACATTGAAAAGGCAGACAGCCTGGCATATAAGAACAACTAAGCATTAACCATCCAAGTCCCATTAGATTTGGTGTGAAAAGGCGCCCAATCGGCACCCGTGTGGCTACAAAAGGGTTTGCGGAATTCTGAAAATATTTACGTGCCATAAATCACCAAATAGCATGGGAGAATCTGCAAACTACATCGGTCGTACGGTGATCCTCTTACTGACAGGTGTAGGGCTGATTTTATTTTGGCGCGGAATATGGCAAGTGTCAGAAAAATTGATTTCAGAACAGATAAGCTTGATTCTAGGGCTTGTAATAATAATCGGAATCGCAGTATTTGAGAAAAAACAGATCTTTAAAATTTTGGGCAGCGCCCACTAAGTCTTTGAGTAAGCCCCAAATCAACAGAAACTAACGGCAAAAGGAATTATGGAAGACTGATTTTTCCGCCAATCTTTGATTCCAGTTCTGCCTTTTCGTGCACTGTGAAACCGAGGAGTTTTTCTTCCGACTCTTCCATCTTTTTGATGCTGTTGTGAGAAGCTTTTTGCACGGCGGAATCTGAATTCATAAAAGGAAGCCACACCAGGGATGCGACTAAAACAATGAGGCATATCCCAACCACTACTCCAATCTTGGCTTTATCGGCATGCTGCATTTGATAGATAACCAGACGATCAAAGATTAACTGCTCGGTGATCATCTCAAACAAATATCATTTTTAATTAAACCAGAACGCTTTACGCATCATGCATGGAACCGCATGCAAACTGGCAAGACCAAGTACCACGCATCACGCCAGATCAGCGCAGACAGGGCAGACCCAGAAAATCCGATCAGACAGCAGAGATGCTCCAAAATGCAAATGAGATCAGATGCCGCAGGTTAACGGCAATCGTCCAATAGTTGTTTAGTTTCCAAGACCGGGCTAGCGGTGCAAAAGGAATAAGTACCTCACATTAGGCATCAAGCACAAATGAGTAATTGGGACCTCATGATGCCAGGGATGGGTCTTACTGCCATAGGCATTACAGGTGTTACTATCGCGTA
>SCVO01000098.1 GCA_004322465.1 Candidatus Nitrosotenuis sp. | reverse complement strand
TACATTTTAATCTCTTAATTTTAGAAAATCGCTTTTTTCGTAATTAGTTGATATCTTACGGTCCTCAACAAATCCACAGTTTGGGCACTTGACCCTATCTCTTAGCGGAACTACGCTTCCAGCACATATGTTACATTTTGTAAATAATACTCCCAATTCGGGCTCGTCTATTGTTGCATGTATTGTTCCGTTTAGGTGATTTTCAATTTTTAGTGTAATTACATCGTTTACTCTGGCAATGATTCTTCTTCTGTCCAAGTTCTGACAGATGCATTCTACTCCTGATGAGTTTGGTTTTCCGTTTATGTAGTGTATGGCTACTGCAATCATGGATGATAATACTGCGGCAACAGTGCCTATGACAATGTCTCCTTTTTTTGGTATTCCTATTTGTTTTCCGTTCTCAACTTGTGCAATCTTGTTTTTTTTATCAATATTGGCAATCCCAATTGTACATGCCCTGATCTTGGTTCCGTCATCAAAGGTATTGTTTCCTGCTTCCATTTCTTCAATAGACCCAAGCGTATCGCCAGGTACGACAAAATCTTCCATGTTACTTCCTGATTCTGTTAATTATTAATTGTTTTTAGAATCAAAAACAAGCGAATCTAAATTTCGGACTCGCAAACAGGCATGTCCTTTAGAATGTCCTTTCCGTCTTCATCTACAATCGATGGTGCGACAAGACAAATCTTGCCGTTTTTTCTCTTGCAATAAACTTCGGATTCGTTGTTTTCCTTGTCCCTTGCCCAAAATGAATGCGTCTGTGAAAAATTTGGGCTCTGACCGCTCTTCTCATAAATTTCCTCCGCAGTCCATATCTGGTCCTTTGCAACCGACGTACTGCCAAGCTTCATTCCCTTGATACCGACAATGTCCCCTTCCTCGTCTTTGACTATGCAGCTTACGTGAATCCTAGCTTTTGGATATCTGATAAAATTCTTTTTTGTGTGTGAAAAATTACTCTTGCGTGCCATCTATATCATTATGAAAAACGAGAATCGGTTTTTGTACTCAAATTACTTTCCTTTTCATAAAAACTCTTCAATTCAGCAATATTAACATTATTGTTGGGGCATGAATTCATTTTACAACCAATGTGGAATTTGCAAATATCCTTCAATGCTTTCATTTCTTAATATTTTCAGCAACGCCGCTGCTTGAGGTGTGGACAAGACAGGCTTGTCAAATTGATTGTCAGTTGAAATCCTCGGGCATGCAACTTGGATAAATGCGTCAATCCCCCTCAAATTGCGCAGCTTCTCATTTGTGATATCTGTAAGTGCAAACAGCTGAACTATTTTTCCTTCCTTTTCCAGCTCGCGCTTGAATTTGAGTGCTGTAGTCTTTGAGAGCTGGCCTTCTTTGAGACCTACTATTACTCCGAATGTCTTTGCGTCAGCTGCCTTGTAAATTGACAGAGTTGCCTTTGTTTGTAATTTCTGCGCAAACTCTGTTACTTCCCTGACCTCGCTAAAGTAGGGATCCAAGACGTAGGTTGGTATGTTTGTTGAAAGCGCAAGGCCAGCTGCATGGAAATTGCTTTGCCCCATGAATACATTTGCGTCAACCTGATTCTGCACTTCCTGTGCAGGATAAAACTCACACCCAAACACCTGCCCGTCATTTAACTGGCCTTTTCCTTTTCCAACTCTTACTTGAACTCCGTTGTCTTCCAGAGTCTTGCGGACTGCGTCAATTTGATTGAGGTGTTGACTGTCAGTAACAAGCGATATTGTTTTGCCTTTTAGAATTTCTGCACACTTGATTGCTACTCCCTCAAAGGAAATATCGTCAAAGGCATCTATCATCACCACGTTATCTTGAAAGGTTGACATGCTTATCGTATGACCGATGTTGAACAAAATCTCAGCAGCTAGAGTTTTTGCGCCATTTGCATTAAGATCGCACGTTCCCCATGTGGTATCTGCAATCACATATGCTGGAATGCCAAATCTGTTCATGATGTTGACTGCGGCGTCTTGAACTTTTGGCAGAATGCCGTCTGGCCCATTAAGCGCAACAGAGACCGGCTTGCGCTCTTGGATTGTCTTGAAGATTTTGTCTTCGTCTATTACTATCATTTGAACAGATAATCGTCTGTCAATTTTAATTTAAATCAAGCTGTATCGTAAATCACAAATGTCTCATCGTTTTCTAGTGATTAGTGCAAAAAGAGACAATCTTGAATATAGGCTTTGATGACACCGACTCCCCAAAGGGAATGTGTACTACCTATCTTGCATACAAGCTGGTTGATTCGCTAAAAAAAGAAAAAGTAGAGTTTCTTGACTACCCGAGATTAATTCGATTCAATCCAAACATTCCATGGAAAACACGAGGAAACGGAGCAGTGGCATTAAAAATCAAAACAAGCAAGCCAGACCTGGTAAAAAACAAAGTAATCGACTTTGTAAAGAAATTCTCTGATCTAAAAAATGGCGCAAACCCAGCAGTCGTTTTTTTTGAAAGCACAGTCATTCCAGAGGAATTTACACAATTCAGCAAGCATGCGCTGTGGCAGCTAATAAGCAGGAACCACGCAAAAAAATTTGCCGCAGACAATAATCTAGAGTCGTTTTACATTGGAAATGGCCAAGGGTTGGTTGGCGCAATAGGTGCAATCGGGTATCGATTTTCTGATCATACCTTTGAACTACTTAGCTACAGAAAAAAATCCCAATTTGGGAAGAAACGGAAAATTGTTTCAGACAGTGTAAAGCAAATGCAGGAAAAGACATACCCTAGAACCTTCAACAGCTACGACACAAAAAAGCATCGGGTCTTGTTTTCACCACACGGGCCAGATCCTGTATTCTTTGGCATTAGGGGGGAGGATGTGGGCTCATTATTAGTTGCATCTGAACTGGTAAAAACTCAAGAGAAACTTGCTGGTCATATGATCTTCAAGTCCAATCAGGGAACAGGTGATCATCTGCAAAATGAAATTGACATTCATTCTCTAAAGCCATATTGTTCCGGTACGATAACTGGCATTGTTTCAGTGGAGCCAAAAATAGAAAAGGGCGGACATGTGATGTTTGCCGTAAAAAAAGATGACACTGAAATAAAATGCGCTGTCTACAAGGAAACTGGAATAACTGAACACGCCGCAAATCTGATTGTAGGCGATAAAATCTGCGTGGGTGGTGGGATCAGAAAGGCATCGCGCAAGCACAGCCGCATACTCAACGTGGAATTTTTTCAGGTTTTGAGCTTGGAAAAGAAACACATTCTAGTTAACCCAATGTGCACAAAATGCAAAAAACACATGAAGTCAAAAGGACAAGGACAGGGCTTTGAATGCGTAAGGTGTGGAAAAAAATCACCCAAAAAAGAAACCAAGCAAGTTTTCAGGCAAATAAAAAAACAAATCTATATTCCTCAAATGTCTGCACACAGGCATCTTACCAGACCTCAACAGAGACTTGGAATTGCAAACAGGGATGTGACATTTGACAATTCTGCTCCGTGGTTCTATACTAATCAAAACTAAAGAATTACTAGCGGGGAGTAGATTTGAACTACTGATCTGCGGGTGTCACATCGGTTATGATTATGAGCCCGCCGGGATGACTTAGTCCTATGAAGACTGACTTCC
>SCVO01000097.1 GCA_004322465.1 Candidatus Nitrosotenuis sp. | reverse complement strand
GTAGCCGGGGTATTTGTGCCCCATTGTTACACATCTGGGTGAATTAGAAATCACAGAAATCTAATACGATCGACTCATCCTAATCCGTCTACGTGTATGCTCTTGGGCAATAGGAAATAGTCTTAGTCAAATATTAATCCAGATAGTGTGATCTCAAACCCGGACACCGGCACTCTGATTTTGAAACTGTCAATCACCTGCTGGTCTATTTCGCCTACTATTCCCACAGGTTTTCCACCGACTAGAATCTCAGCAGTCCTTCCACCTGCAAACGACGGGTGGGTCGAGGCATTTGTCTTGCAGGCAACATTCAGATCTGTTTTGAGCAGAGACTGCAGGATTGATTTTATCTCGGTGAAATTGGTGTCCTTGTGCGCGCTCACACACGCCATGGATATTTTCTCGGTAATTGGATGACCCTTGGAAAAAACAATTCCAGTTTCAAATAACTTTTGAGGATACTGCTCGTGTATGTTCTTTGATAGGTTCTCCAGCAGTCCGGGTAGGATGGAATCTCTCAGAACTGTATACTCGAGGCTTTTTGATTCCGCCACCTCGATTATCTCGGAGCTGTCCCTTTTGGTGTAATCATATAGCGTCTGCTTGCTGGTAAGGCTCGAGTTGAGCGCCTCCGTGAACCCAAGTCCAATCAACACGTTTGTCATCTGGTCTAGTTTTTTTGTAACAGTGTTTTTTTGCCCCACTGATGTCGACGGCGGAAGCGACGGGTTCAGGTTTTCAATTCCATGACCAAGCGCGATTTCCTCAACTAGGTCCATCTCGCCTAGAATGTCAAATCTGAACCGCGGTATGCTGCAGATGATCTTTTTCCCCCGAGGCACGGCATCGAGTCTGCATTTTTTTAGCGACTCGCAGATTTTCGGAACGGTCAGGTTCAGTCCAAGGATTTGGTTTACCAGCACGGGATCAAGCGTCATGATGCGCGCTTTTGATATCTCTGAGTTTTTCGAGTCAACCGCAACATCGTACAACGTGAATCCCAGATTCTGCAGAGTCGTTGCCACAACAGACAAAGAATCATCTACTGCGTTTTTGTCAATGCCAGTCACCTCGACTAGAATGTTTTTCGTTCCAGTCGATATTGTGGTCAGTGCTGAATTTATTATCGGCGGAAACGAGACGGTCTGGTTTTTTGCATCCAGGATTATCGGTACCTTTGAGTGATTCCCCAAAATATGTGAATACTCCTTTCCAACGCTTGTCTTTTCCAAAATTTCTGACACTGTCATGCTATTGGTTTCAGACAAGGGCACAAACGCGTGCTCCTTTGGAACTGCAGTGTAGCGGAGCGGTGACGATATAGAATCCAAGTTGTGTATGCCAATTGACGACTTTTTGCGCCTGCGCCCTATTCCAAAGTGAAGGTCTTCTTGGAGTGCAATTAATTGTCGTATGGACTCGTCGTCAAGTTTTCCGTTCCTTGCTATTATTCCGGATACAAACGGGCGGATTTTTTTAACGGACGGATCCGTCTTGATTACAAATTTCTTTTTTTCCTTTTTTACATCAAGCTGGACCAGTCCCTTTTTTACTCCAAGCAGCCCCTGCAGCCCGGATGCGATACCGACATCGGTCGCATAGTCCGGGCGGTTCGGACTGTACTCGACTCTGACAAACTCCTTTTGCTCCTCCTCTATGTCCAGTCCAAGAAACGGCAGGACTTCAAGGATTTTTCCTTTGGTTGCCTTTCCGCCAACGAGTCTTTGCAGCCTGTCCAGGTATAACGTGACTACTGGCATTTTGGCACTCCCCTCAACCACCCAAGGTTGTTGTTGTAAAATTCCCTAACATCGTTCACTCCGTACTTTAGCATCGCGATTCTCTCTATCCCTCCGCCCCATGCCAATACGGGTCGCGTCACCCCAAGCGGCCTTGTCACCTCTGGTCGGAATATTCCCATGCCGAACAGCTCGACCCATTTTCCCAGCTTGTCGTTGTACACCATTGTCTGCAGCGACGGCTCGGTATACGGAAAGAACGTTGGCCAGAACTTTATCTTTGACAGCCCCAGTTTTTTGTAAAACTCTTTTTGGATTCCCATCAGGTCACGGAGCGATACGTTCTTTCCAACCACTATTCCCTCCACCTGGTTGAACTCCACTAGGTGCTTGTAGCTGACCTTTTCGTTTCGGAACACCCGTCCAAGCGAGAACACTCGTGCCTCCTCCGGCTTGTTTTCTGCCAAGTACTTTATCGTGACGCATGTCGTGTGGGTTCGCAGCACCATCTTTTTTGCCGCATCCACGTTCCAGTCGTACTTCCACCCTTTTTTGTGGGACTGGGAAACCTGCTTTATCTGCGCAGGCGTTGCGAATTTCTCGGCGTTCCTTCCCTTGATGTAAAAGGTGTCCTGCATCTCTCTTGCCGGATGGTCCTGCGGCGTAAACAGCGCGTCAAAGTTCCAAAAGCTCGGCTGCGCAAGATTCCCAAGGACCTCGGTAAACCCGAGGCTGACAAAGGTCTCGCGGATTTCATTTATGGTATCCTTGAGCGGGTGCGTCCTTGCGGCAAACACTACTGGCGCATCTGCGGTGACGTCTATTGCTCCAGAGTCGTGCGCGTCAAGGTCTATTCCCCTTGCGTCTTCGGTGAGCGATACGGTTTTTGATTTTATAATTTCTATAGCGACATAGTCCGGCCTTTTCTTTAGCGACTCCAGCGCGGACTGGTCAGTAATTTTTTCCATCGGGACTTTGCCTGTCCCTATTAGCTCGATTAGATTTTCCTCGCTGGTTTTTTCCGGCATTTTTTTTAGCGACACGATATTGGATGACTCGCCCTTTTCTATTGTGATCCAGTCGTTTCTCTTTGCGTTTGCTATTGCGATGTTTATTTCCTCAAGAAGTTTTTTTCTCAGCTCCTCAAACGACATTGGATTATTCTGGATTAAATTTACAAGCTTCCTCTCAGGCAACCCTTCCGATATCGACGCAATGCCGTTCTTTCCCAGAGTAACAAACGACTTTTCGGATTCCAGCACCGCTGCGAGGTTTTTCAGTCTGAGCCATTCTATTCCGCGCCTTATCTGATCAATTGCAAGGCCCGTCTTTTCCACCATCTCCTCCGGCGAAAGGTTCGGTGTCTCCCTTAGAATTTTGATCATTGTTTTTTCAATCGGATGGAGAACCAGAGACAACAGCACAACGACCCGAAAAGACTTTTTAAACCTTAACCCACCCCAATCAAGAATGCCCCCTGACGAAT
>SCVO01000096.1 GCA_004322465.1 Candidatus Nitrosotenuis sp. | reverse complement strand
GTAAAATATCCAAATAGGCAGTTAATCGAACGTTTCTTTGAGTTTTTCAAGCAGTTCTCTTTGATGCTTGCTGAGTTTGGATGGAATGTCGACTACTAGCCTCACATATTGATCCCCACGGCCTCTTGAATCCACATTTTGCAGGCCCTTTCCTTTCAGCTTGATTATTGTATTTGGTTGTGTTCCCTCCTCGACTTTGACTTTTTCATTTTTTTCTAATGTTGGCACCTCAATTGTCTTGCCAATACAGGCATCAACAATTGAGATTTTTGCATCATAGAAAATATCTGCGCCGTCTCTTTTGAAGAACTGGTGCGGCTTTACTCGTATTCTCACTATCAGATCCCCGTTTGGTCCATGCGGTATGGATTCACCTTCTCCACTTATGACATAATCCCCATTATCAATTCCAGGTGGAATGTCAAACGATACATGTTTTGTGCCCTTGGTCTTGCCGGTTCCCTTGCATGATGAGCACGGTTTTGATATGGTTTGTCCTTCACCGTGACACTTGCTACAGGGCTGTACTGTAACAAATGTTGAAAATCCCATGTTTCGTGTCATTCTCACCTGCCCCTGTCCCCTACAGGTAGAGCATGTTTCTGGACGGGTTCCAGGTGCACAGCCGGATCCTTTGCAGGCATCACAGTCAATGTTTTTCCTAATGTCAATATCAATTCGCTTTCCATGGAAAACGTCATCAAGAGTAATGTTAGTATCATATAGAATGTCTTGGCCCTTTTGTCTTGCAAATCCGCCAAATCCTCCCGTGCGCCCAAAAAGATTTTCAAATATGGAATCAAAGCCGCCGGAGCCAAAATTGGAGAAGACATCATCAAAATTAGTTCGGGCTCCCTGAAAGATGTCTTCCCTGGAATATCTGCCATCAACGCCCGCATGCCCATATTGGTCATAGATTTTTCGCTTCTCAGAATCTGCCAAAACGGCATATGCTTCGGAAATTTCTTTGAAATGTTCTCCAGCCTCTGGCGATTTGTTTCTGTCAGGATGAAATTTTAATGCCAGCTTTCGGTATTGGGACTTTATGGTGTCTGCAGAATCGGTTTTTGAAACGCCCAATACTTCATAATAATCTCTTTTTGCAGACATGTTGCTATCCTAGTTGTTAAATGATGCATTAATTGTTAGTTTGTGGTATTTGTATTCTGTGTATTTTGTTGTGAATCACCAGCATTCTGGGAGGCTTGTTCTTCAGCATTAGGTGGGGGCGAGACGTTCTTGTAAAGTTCTGTTGTTATTTCGTTCACTAGTGACTTTAACGCGTCAAGTTTTGGTCTTATTTGGTCCGTGTCCTTGTCCAAGACTTCCTTTAGTTCTTTTACAGCATCAGATATTTTGATTCCTTGCTCTTGCGTGATTTTGTCCTTTAGATCCTGGGTTATCAGTTTCTCAGTTGTATACACAAAGCTTTCTGCCTCATTTTTTAGGTCTATTGCCTCTTTCTTCTTTTTATCATCTTCGGCAAACTTTTCAGCGTCTTGTTTTAGCTTGTCGATTTCATCTTTTGACAGTTTGGAGCCAGCTTGGATTGTTATTTTTGCCTCTTTTTTGGTTCCAAGATCTTTTGCAGTGACATTGAGGATTCCGTTTGCATCAATGTCGAATTTGACCTCAATTTGTGGAATACCGCGCGGTGCTGGAGGCAGGCCAGTAAGATTAAAGCTTCCAAGTGAAACATTGTCAGCGGCCATTGGTCTTTCTCCCTGGACTACGTGGATTGTAACAGCTGTCTGATTGTCTGCCGCGGTTGTAAAGATTTTAGTTTTTGATGTTGGAATAGTAGTGTTTCTTTCGATTAATGGTTCACGCAAACCGCCAAGTGTCTCAACCCCAAGAGTGAGCGGAGTAACATCAAGCAATACGATGTCACTAGTTACATCTCCTGCAATGATTCCTGCTTGGATTGCAGCGCCCACTGCTACTGCCTCCATAGGATCCACTCCAGATTCCGGATCCTTACCTATCACATCGCCAACGAATTTTTTTACTAGTGGAATTCTTGTCGGCCCGCCAACTAGGACAATCTTTGATACGTCTGACGTTGAGAGTTTGGCATCCCTTAATGCATTGTCAATTGAGGTTCGGCATCTCTCAACTATTGGTCTGATGAGCTCTTCGAACTTAGCTCGAGTTAGTTTGATTTCTAGATTTTTTGATCCAGAGGCAGGATCATGGAATATGAAGGGAATGTTGATGTCGGTTTCCATCACGGTAGAAAGCTCGATCTTTGCCTTTTCAGATGCCTCTCTAACTCTAGTCATAGCAGTGCTATCACTTGTAAGATCTATTCCGGTGGTTTTTCTAAAGTCATTTATCACATAATCGATAAGTATTTTGTCCATGTCAGTACCGCCAAGCTGCGTATCGCCAGATGTGCTTAGCACTTCAAAAACTCCGCCACCCATTTCCATTATGGTCACATCGAGTGTTCCGCCGCCTAGGTCAAAGACCAAGATTTTCATTTCTTGCCCTACCTTGTCAAGTCCAAAGGCAAGTGATGCCGCTGTTGGCTCGTTGATTATTCTTACAACCTCTAGTCCTGCAATCGTTCCTGCGTCCTTTGTTGCCTGTCTTTGGTTGTCATCAAAATAAGCTGGAACCGTTATGACTGCCTTTTCTACCTTCTCACCTAGAAAGGCCTCTGCGTCTTTTTTGATTTTTTGGAGAATAAACGAGGAGATTTGTTGCGGTTTGTACTCTTTTCCTTGGATTTTGAATATGTGGTCGCTTCCCATTTTTCGCTTTGCCGCTACAATAGTATTGTCAGGATTAGTTACAGCCTGCCTTCTTGCGGGCTCGCCTACTAGAAGCTGACCGTCTTTTGTAAATGCGACGACGGATGGAAAGGCCTTGCCTCCGATTGAAGTACCCTCCGCTGCTGGAATAAGGGCAGGCTTTCCCCCCATCATTACAGCCGCAGCAGAATTACTTGTTCCTAAATCTATACCGATTATTTTTGCCATGTTTTCACCATTATTTTGATTATTGTTTTTTTGATATTTCGACTAGTGTCGGTCTAATTGTCCTTTTATGAGAAATATATCCTTTCCTGATTTCTTTGGTAATTGTATTTTCGTCCAAGCTTTCATCGATTACAACTGAGATAGCCTCATGAAGATTAGGATCGAATATTTCACCCAGTGCGTTAATTGGAGAGACGCCATATTCGGTCAACAAACTGTCAATATTTTTTAGAATTGAGTCAAGCCCTTGTGCGTTGACATTCTCTTTTATTAGAATGTCCTTTGCGCGGGTAAGGTCATCATAAATTGTTAAGAACTTTAGCAGGAATTTGTCAAGTTTGTCATTGATGCCATTTTCTATGTCGTGTCTAGTTTTTTTTTCCAGATTCAAAAAGTCTGCAAGGGAGCGTTTCAGCTTATCATCAGATACGGCAAGAAGTTTTTGTGATTCTTCTAATTTGCGAGTCAGTTCCTCAACGGTTGGTTTTGACTCTGATTCGGCATATTCTCTAGCAGATTCATCCATGTCTGAAATGTCTTGTTCGTTATCGTCGGAATTGTACAATTGAAATGATTTTTTGCGAACTAGTTTTATTCTTTGTGTGTTATTTCACAAAGAGGGTTTCCTTTTATTATGATAAGATCGTTGTCTTGCTTTTTGCGAAGATTTTCGTAGTCGGATTTTGAGCAGATGACCAGAATTGTTGTCTTGTCATTGTGGAATAAATCTAGATTAGGATCAGAGTACGCCTCAACGTCTCCAATATAGTCTCTAAGTCTTGTGATAAGGCTTTGCAGCATTTCAATTTTATCTCCACGCATTTCATGTTGATCCAGCGACCAGGAAAGGGCAATTTTTGTTCGGCTTGCCTTCAAATCGTTTTTCTTTAGTGTAGATCTGATTTCGTCAATCAATCTTTTAATGTAGCCGTCAACGCCCTTTAGACTTCCATTAATTAAATACATCAACGTGTTTGCTCCCTCAAAGGATGTGCCAAGCGAACGCAGATCGTACAGGCCGCTCACCATGTCATCTAGGAATATGTTTTGAAGGTCATTTGCCTTAAGATCGGCTTTTGTGTTGTCGTCTTGGGCAAACTTGCAGACCTCAAGAATGCTGCACAGGCCGGAGAACCTCGACAGTACGTTTATTGCGTGAAAATGTTCTGCCGATGAAATTCCAACTATTGTTATTTCTTTTTTGTTGCTTGCCAGCAGTGAGACAAGGTTTGGATCCTGTTTGTTGTTGTATGACCCGATAACTTTTGGCGGTTGGTTGCCCCCACCTAGCGGATAATAATAATAAAAGATTGACTTGCCAGTCTCAAGGCCGGTAACGTGTTCCAAGAGAGATATGTTTTCGCTGTTGCCGCCAATTCCTGTCGGCAGATTGTAAATTACCGAGCTTCCCTTTTTGAGCGAGGAAGTCGCGTCCTTGAATTTCGAGTGAACCTCGGTTTTTGTCTCTTGCCCAGTTTTCCTAATTCTTGGAGCAAAGAAGAGATACTGGGCCTTTGATATTGCCACGTCGATGGGCTCCATTGCCAAAAGTGGCTCGTCTTCCTTTAGAGAAGAGACGTTTGGGTATGTCTTTGCAATTTCTGACTTTAATGATATGGCGGACTGGGTTGATTCATCAATGATGGACACGTTAGCTCCATGTATTGCCATCTGACAAGCCAAAGAATATCCCTCAGTACTTAACCCGTAAACAACCACCCTTTCTGCTCCCAATTCATTGATGCTAGTATAAGGACTAAGAAAAACTTAT
>SCVO01000095.1 GCA_004322465.1 Candidatus Nitrosotenuis sp. | reverse complement strand
TCTTACTGCCTGAAAATACTGCATTAATGTTTACAAAAAAATTATTCCTATAAGCATTTCATCTTAACGTTTAGATAGACAAAAACAACAAAAATTATCGTTGAACTCTAGACTTATTCTTGCACTGGTTGCAGCGGTAATAGCAGGAACTATAGGATTCATTGCGTTTTCAGGCTCACAGTTTATCAACGACATATCCAAGGATGGCTTGGGCAAAATTTCCCCTGCTCCAATCAAGGTCATACCTCTCCAAATTGAACTTGTCAATCTGTCAATTGTAGAAGTTACGGATGAGCAAGCAACAATACAAATCGACTTTCAGGTCACCGATCCAAACTACAAGTCTATCATTTTACAGATGATCAAATACGAGTTATATGAAAGCGGAAAAAGAATAACCACCGAAGAGATCGGGCAAAGGCCGGAAGGAATGGTTGATGTGTCAAACTACTTTACCATTCTAAGCAATAGCCCACAGATAATAGGCGACAAAATCACAATAAAAAATACTGGTAATACACCAGAGCTTTGGTCTGCACTAGCAAACAATACCGCAAAATGGACGGTCAAAGGCGAAGCCTACTATAACTTGAGTTCAATGACAAGCGGCCAGGAAAACATCACGCCATTCGAGTTCACAAGATAACGATCGTTCGGTATAAACAAACATAGATTTAGTATGTTTTTTGGGCCGAAAATAGCATAATGTTACTTAGTTCCTACTCTGTCAACAACTTGATTCATGCATCCGAATCCCTCTTGGAAATAACTAGGACTCTTAATGTCGAAGTAGCGAGTCTGCAGAGGCTAAAGGATGATGTCATGCAAGAACAACAAGAGGCACACAAACAAGGTCAGCTGGTCAAAAAAATGACGAATTATCTAAGTAATGAGCTTGGCAGATTGGAGCTGGACACTGACAAAATAGACAGCCCATCATTTTCAATAAACAGCGATATGGAAAAATTTTCAGAAACTGAAACAAAATTACGAGTCTTGAGGGGCAGACTGAGCGAATTTGTTGACGAAGAAGATACAGAGAATCTCAAAAAAGCTGATTCTACCATCTCTGATGATCTAAAAGGCTTTGAATCATTCTTACTTGATCTGACCAGCCTACTGAATCAAAGAATACCAAATCTTGAAAAAGTAATAGACAGACTAAGGGGGGAAAGCAGAGAGGCTCAACAGCAAAAAGTTCTCCTAAAGGAAATGGTCGATTTGTTCAACAAAGAAATAGAAGAGCTTGATTCCACCTTTACTGATCTTAAAAACAAGCTTACCGTATCATAGAATCGTAAAATTATGATAATTTGTCTGTATAACAAAAATTTTGGAGAAATTATATATGATTCGGGATACGAATGCAAGCAAATGGCAGAAGCAGCATTAGCAGCATATGGCTCAGTAATTGGCGTTGGCATTGCCTTTGCAGTAGTATTATTTGCATTACGCGGCAAGGGTCATCCAGAGTCAGCCGAATAAGATCAAAAAGATCTTTCATTCTTTTTACTTGTCTTTCTTAACTCCAAATAGTTCTGCAATTGAGAACTGTTTTCCTTCATGTTTCTTTATGAAACAGCGGTCATAATACTGACAAGTCGAACACTCTGTAGACGGCTCTAAAATTGGAGTTTTTTTGTCATTAATCAAATTGCTAAAAACTCTTACTCTGCGTATTACTTCTTCGAACATTTTTTTCTCCCTGATTAAAGCAAACGATGACTCTTTTCCATCGTCTGTAATGTAAATTATGACTCCCTCAGTCTTGTTAAAAATCCACAAACACGCATTAAGGTGCAAAACATCGCTTGCAAATGGAGTTTCGGGGGAAACGGGAACTGTCTTGAATATGATTACAACATCATCTACTATCATGTCAGGCTGACCCTTGAGGCTTATCTCATCAATAGCAAACTGGCCTATCTTGGAACCATAAGGTAGTTTCCTAATGAGACCCCCAAACAAATTTCCAAAAGTCTTATTTTCCTGCTCCATCCTGTCGAATCTGTCAAAATAGGATCTTCTCATGCAACGCACAACCTCGTGTAGGTAAACTGTCTTGTTGTCGTTTGGGTCTAATGCCTGTGGTTCAACCTCTTTTGTAATGGCGTCTATTGCGCTAGTGATCGTTTTCCTATAATCCCTATCTCCCATCATGGACTATTTCCCTCCATCTAACTCATAATCTCCGTCAATTTCTTTGAAATTCTACCCGAAAAGGCAAGAGTCACAAAATGTATGCCAAACCCAACCACTGCGCCAACTACAAGATTTGACGTTGTAAAGTAAATTCCTAAAAATATCCCAAGTGCCGGTATTGTAAGAATTAATGCAAGGAAAGTGCTGACCCAAACTGTATTGACAAATACTTCTGTTGAAATGTTTGACTTTTTCCTATGAATCCTAATCATGTTGAACGTACGATGGTTTTACTATATATAATTGCAGATAGATTATTTTTCTGATTCTACTATCAGCCTTGACATTGTCGTTTGCGGAGGAATTTTTTGCTCAACTGCAAACGCAATTGCCGCAATGTTTCTTACTTCATATGCGATCAGTTTTGTTATTCCAACAATTGTTGAGAAGTTAAACATTCTAGAAAATGACCTGTTTACTGCCTTGTAGATTGCCATCTCAAACGAATGTTCAAATTCAGAGATCGCCTCAATGTCGTTTTCTGTTTGCGGTGCCAGTTCTCGATATCTGGTACTTGCAAGCTCGTCAAATACGCTCTTTACAGAATCCGCAGACATCATCTTGCCAAGAAGATCCTTTGGTATGCTTGGCGTTTGTGTAACAATGAGATTCTTTATCTGTTCTTCATCTAGCCCCCAGAATTTTCCTCGAAGGATACTCATTATATTGTAAAAGTCAATGTCCATTCCTGCAAGTCGCATCAGATCTCTGTCACGAGAGTTCCTGATTGCTTTTCCAAGTTGCTGATACAAAATTTTATCCAAGAATACATCAAAAATCTGAATGTTCTTTTTTTCATTGTACATTGTCACTGCCTTTGCAACCTCATCCCCAAACTCAATTGTTGCAAGACTTGCTACTGTCTCTTCTAGGTCCTTTGCTACTAGGGCCTTTAGGATGATGTCTCGTTGCTTGACCAGCTCTTCAGCATGTAGGTTCAAGTGGGGCTCTATTTCTTCTTGGGATTTGCCTAACGCCTTTCCCTTTAGGATCAGTTTCAAGTTTGATATTATGAATTTCAAATAATACGCATCAAGAACGTCGGATTGACCAGCTGTTCTTGCAATGGAATAATGAGTGTCTGCAAGATCGCTTCTCAGAGCGGACTCTATTTTTCCCGCAGTAAATGGCTTTTGAAGCTTTGACACTGCATCAGCATACTTGGTATTCTTTATTCTCGTTAGGAGTTCCTCTAAATCCCTAGATTCTGCCAGTGTCTGTAGTTCCGTTTTGGTTAGGAGCTTTCCTCTTTGACTAAATGACTTTACTGAAGAAAAAACCTTCTGCGAACCTCCCATAATTTTGCCGTTTGTCTAGCGGATTTTAATGTTTGGGGAAAATTTGCACAACTAATTGACGCTTTTTAGAAAATTGAGAGTTTTCTCCTTCTCCAGTTTTCCCATGTTGACAAAGCTCTCAAGGAACTCCTTTTGAATCCTGATTATCTCCTCCGATGTCTCTATGAATCTGGACTTGTCAAGGGGCAATGGGCTATCCAATCTACCGTCACAATACGCTTTGACATAACCCTTGAACAGAGAATACGTAAATCGTGGAACAAATTTTAGTAAAGTCTCGATTCCCTCTTGAAAATCTTTATCAATGTTTTTAGTTTCTGCAAAAAATTTCTCTAAAATCCTCTCCCTGCCAATAATTTCATCAAGTGCAAGTGAAATCAAAAGGCCTTTTTGGGTAAGGTGATAGTATGGAATCCCTTTTTCCTGCAATGCCTTCGGCCCTCGTTTGAGTGGAAGCCTTCCAGCCTCTACTGCGATTCCCATCGGAATTAGTATTTCGTCAAGATCGCGAAATATTCCCGAGTAAATGTTCTTCCAGATCGTTCCATTTTCCTGTGCGATTTTTTGTGCGATTGCAGTTCTGGTCATTTGGGACGGATTGTTTTGCGTTGCCAAACTCACAATTATTGCTCGCTGCCTTTGCGCCTCTCCAGTCAGCTCTTCTTGTTTTGTTTTGAAAGTTTCAAAAATCGCAAGTTTTGGGGCGCCTTTCAGGGACGATTCCCCCATATTCTATGACATAATTTCATAATTCTATGTTAATATCTAAAAAACTCAATATTTAACAATTTACGTTTTTTATTCTTAAAACTTCTCTATGCTTATATAATTTTCAATTTTCAAACCTGCAATGAAGACAAGGAATCATAAGTATGCTCTATTACTTATGGTAGCAGTTGCCGCAACATCTGCTGGCGCACTGTCTCAAGCATTCGCTCAACAAGTGGGCGACGGCATGGACGGTTACGTCAAAGGAACAAGCGGAATTTACACAGGCAATACTCATGAATGCTGGTATGACGGCGGAGACGGAAAAATGTTGCCATGTAAAATTGACTCTGGCGATACCGCG
>SCVO01000012.1 GCA_004322465.1 Candidatus Nitrosotenuis sp. | reverse complement strand
TACTCATATTTCCACCTCCTATTTTTTCTTTTTATCAATCGGGAGAACAATCACTTGGACTAGATCTCCCTCATTGAGCTTCAATGCGTCACGTTCTGCTTCTGGAATTGAGATTCTGCCATTGCTTCCAATGGTTGTTTTGAATGCACCCCAAGCCATGAAGCCTTGCATGATGTTTCCGACGTTGAATATTTGCTCCATTGCGGTTTTTTGCATAGAGGACACGTTGTTGGCAAAGCTTGCTTGAGCCTCAGATGCCTTTGCTGTCATTTCTTTTAGGGTTTGCAATGGATCGAATTTTTGGCTGTTTTCCATTTGTGATGAAAACGCCTTCATGAACTCGACTTGGGCCTTGCCGCCCTTTTGCATCCAGTCTTGAAACATTCCTGCATAATCATATTGGTTGTTATTACCACTCATTGGTTATAGATGGCAACTAGAGGTATTTAAAGTTAGTTATTGGTTTTAAGAAAGTCAAGGACCAATTTTGCAAAATTCTCAGGATCCTCAACGTATGGGGTGTGTCCGCAGTTTTCCATCTGGTAAAACCTGCAGTCGCGGATTTCCCTGACAAACGTTTCTGCATACTTTACAGGGATAACTGGATCAAGTTCCCCCCACACCACAAGTGTCGGAACCAGGATTTTTTCAAGTCTCGTTGTTATTTCCGGGGCGTTCTTTAGTCCAAGAAGCGTCGACATGAATGCAAATTTCGCGTTCGGCAGCCTCATCCTCTGAACGAACTCGTCGATGATGTTTTGATTCACATTCTTGTTATTTCCAGTCATCATGGTGAACGCGTTTTTCGCAGTCTCGGAATCAGGATATAGCGCCGCCATCACATATGCGTCGAGTGCAGGAGTCGATTGTTTCATGGCACCTGCAGGAGACACCAAGATCAACCTGTCCACAGACTGCTGGTTTGCCGCCGTATACTCCACCGCTATCTGTCCGCCAAGCGACGAACCCATGATTGCGGTTCGGTCCAGTCCGAGCGTTTCAACAAAAGAAGACACGAATCTTGCGAAAAACTCTGCAGTGTAATCAGTATTTGGTTTGTCGCTGTATCCAAATCCGATCAGGTCTGGGACAATTACGTTGTAATGTTTCTCAAGAAATGGAAGAACTGGTGCCCACCGTTCTGCAGATGCGCCAAGGCCGTGTATTAGGACAAGGTGTTTTTTTGACGAGCCTGACTTTATGTAACGGATCTTACTGCCATCAATATTGACAAATTCTTCTCGCATTGAGTTACCGACAAATCCATTATCGACATAGATAAGTTTTAGCATCTTGCTCGATCGCAGTAAACAAGCAAATCAAATGTTTGACACTACAAAAAACAAGCGGATCTAGATCTTTACCATGCCGTTTTCAATTAAATACGCAATTCCGCTCAGAAATTCGTCGTCAGATGCGGCGTCTTTTGCCCACGAGCAGGAATTTTCCTTGATCCACCCAGGGATTTGCTTTGTCTGATCACTTGACGGTTGCGCAGATGTCTGAATTACGTTTTGTCTTACCAGGTATTCGATTCCGCCAAGAAACTCATTACCAGATATGGAATCATTGCACCACCATTTCGCATTGTTTTTTATCCAGTGCGGAATCGCTGCATGCTGTTTTGCAATTACCGCGATTGGGATTTCAGCCCGTGCGTGCTCGTTTCCGCCCACATTCTCAAATCGTACGGTGATGTGATTTGCCGCGTCTTTTGGAACAGAGACGTGAATTGTGTTCCATGATTCCTTTGAGTCAGTACTGGTGCCGCTTGTCTTGAAAATTTCTTTCCCCTGCGATACGATGGAAAAATCATACGGTACTGAGACTGTCTTTCCCTGAAGGAAGACGTCGTAGATTTTGAAGGAGACGCCCACATCATCACCTGCAGAGATTTGCTTTGGGCTCGTCGTCAGAGACATTCTGTATTCCACGTTGTCAGTCACCGCTGAAAGCAAAAAGTCGTCGGACTTTGGGTACAGCGCAAAATCAATCCTGTCTGGCTTTTGGACTTGTATTCCATACAGTCGGGACAGTTCTGCCTGGTACAGCAGGATGTGGACGACTCGGTTATCTTTGGAAAAATCATCAACTGTCAGGGTTTGGTTGGAAAGGGTTATTCCGTTTACTGATGCAGAATATTCAGATACCTGAAGCGAGCCAAATGTTTTTGGAATAGACACCTCTTCGTGTATTATCGAGGTTTGGTTGATGTTTGGGGCGGACCACTCAAATGGCATCGAAAACGTAATTGCCTTTGTTTTCGAGTCATATCCAACGTCGTCCAGCAAGTCATAGTATGTCACAACCTTGACGTCTTGTTTCCCAAAGTATGCGTCGTTTATCGTGTACGTGACAGGCTCAGGAAACGATATTCCGGCATCAAAGTGTACTGGATTGCTTGTCTTTGCAGAATAGTTTTCTGCAGACAGGACGTCGATTGAGAATTTGTACAGTCCACCAAGCTTGAAAATCTTTCCGCTTGCCTCAACTGTGTTTTTTTGTGCCCCGATGAGCGCATCAAAAAATCCGGCGTTGTTTTTCTCCTCAGCTGTGACTGCATCAGAGTCGGAAGGCGCAAGAACAAACACCAGTCCACCATTACCTGTCTTATAGTCCCCCTCAAAGACAACTTTGTTGTTTTTTATGGTCTTGACATGATACGTGACATCCCGTACGGTGATGCCAGTGTTTGTGTCAAACATTGAAAAAGTGACCTTCCTACTATTTGTAGAATTATCCACAACAGAGCTCACCTCCATTGCTACCTTTCTGTCACCTAGCATTTTTGGCGGAAGCGTTTCAAATCCGACACCGTGCCCCAGAGCAGAGTGTGAAGACATGCTTAGAAACACGACTAGTGACAGAATCCCCACAAGCGCATGGATTGATCTCATCACATCGGACACCAATGGACAATCATATAAAACAAGTTTTAGATTTTGTGCAGATGCGTAAAATGAAAAAAGAGGATTAACCCAACGCTCTTGAATGTTTGTGAGTGTGAGGCCTTTCTCCCGGGAATTTTCTTCGCATGTGTGCGGAGGGTCTTCCGTAGAGCAGCTCTAAGAACCAAGCTTCGTGTTCAATTTCTTCCCTCAGGATGTCTTTTGCAACATCGTATGTTGCAGGGTCTTTCCCGTGGGTCATCTGGCATATTTTGTTCCAGTTCACAATTGCGCCTTGCTCGGCTTTGAGGCATTTTTCAAGGATTGCCTTGATGTCTGTCTTGTTTGGTGGGAGTTGCAGGAATTCGCAGCCGGACATTTTGACAAATGCGATTGCGTCATCTGGCAGGCTTCCGCCAAGCTCGTATATGCGTGACAGGCACGACTCAAAGTGGCTCAGGTCCTCTAGTCGCGCATCCTCAATTATGCCCTTGATTCCCTCACCTTCCATTCCGGTGCAGTGCATTCGGAGGTTCGTAAAGTAATAGTAGGCAGTGAATTCTACTGATGCGTTATAGACTAGGAGTCGTATGAGTTCGTCGATATCGACTCCGTTTTGTTTTAGAACGCTTACGCCAACCACGTTTGGTTCGGTTTGTTTAACCATGCACTGTGCATAGGAGTAGAAAATAAAAATTAACTGTTTTTGTTCGTTACTTTTGCTTTGCCTGCTTCTCAAGTTCCCTAAGCTTCACTGCCTCGTCATGGAGTTGCTTTGAGGTTTTTTTCTTTTCCTGCACCACTTGATCCGCCGTTTTGTTTTGAGCGGCCTTTAGGCTTGCTTGCTTGTCAGCCAGCGCCTTTTGTTTTTTCGCAAGCGCGTCTTGCCGTGCCTTTTCATTTGCTTTTTTGGCCTCCTCCCTTGCGGCAATTGCCTTTGCGCTGTCTTCCTTTCCGGGTTTTTTCTTTAGGGCTTCTTTTGCCTGATCAATTTTTTTCTGGATTTCAGCCTGTTGTGCCTTCAAGGCGGCCTTTGGATCATTACTGGCAACCTTGGCATCAGTTTGTGGCGGCGGTGCGGCAGAGTAGCCTGCCGGAGGGGCAGACGTCGATGTCGGTGTTGCAGATGCTTCGTTTGATCTCGGACTTGCGCCAAGGCCAAATATCGCAGAGACGACATATGTGTGCGGCTTGCCAGTGATCAGACCGTTAACAGGATAAGTTGTAGTCGAGCCGGTGTTTTCAATTATTGTCTTAAAAGTATTGCTTCCTATTTTCTCTTCAACCTTGTAGCCGTTTATTCTCTGCTGATATGTCTGCGATGGCGCAGTCCATGAAAGGCTGATTTGTGTAGGAGAGGTCGCAGTAGCAGTAAGTGTCGGCGTTGTTGTTTCCTTTGGCGTTGCATATGCATCTCCCGCAGGCCCAGTCCCAATGGCGTTGATTGCAGATACGCGATAATAGTAAGTTGTTCCAACGGTAAGTCCAGTATGCGAGTATATAGTCGAGGCACTCGCGGTGTTTGCCACAAGCGTCTCAAAAGAGCCCGTGCCTTTCTTTACTTCGATTTTGTATCCGGTGATTGCAGAGCCGCCGTTTGACGGTGCTGTCCACGAAAGGTTGACCTGGGTTGCAGACATGGGGGTCGCAGTAAGGCTTGTTGAGCCAGGCGCAGTTGCGGCAGACGGCTGTGAGGTAGTGGTCGGGGTGGCAGACGCTTCCGCAGATGCCACGCCCGTTCCAACAGAATTGATTGCAGAAATTTTGTAAGTGTAAGCAGTGCCGGTCGTAAGGCCGGTGCTGGAATAGGCGGTGGAGGAGCTGGCAGTGTTTGCAACCAGAACAGAATAGGCGCCAGTGCCGGATTTGTACTCGATTTTGTAGCCAGTTATTGCAGAGCCGCCGTTTGACGGTGCTGTCCACGAAAGGTTGACTTGGGTTGCAGACACTGGAGTCGCTATAATTCCAGTCGGTGCGCCAGGGGCAACTGCAGCAGATGCGGTAGTCGGAGTGGCTGACACTTCGGTTGACGCTGCGCTTGTTCCGATTGAATTTATTGCAGAAATTTTGTAAGTGTAAGCAGTGCCGGTCGTAAGGCCGCTGTGGGAATAGGCAGTGGTCGCATTGGCAGTGTTTGAGACAAGCGACTGATACGTGCCAGTTCCTTTTTTGTATTCTATTTTGTATCCGGTGACAGGATAGCCGCCGTTGTTTGCGGGGGCAGTCCAGGAAAGCTCGATTTTTGAGGAAGAAACTGCTGTGGCAGCAAGTCCGGTCGGCGCGCCGGGGGCAGATGACGCAGATGCTGCTCTTGGCGTAATCAGCGCCTCTGGGGAGAACTGCGTGCTTGTTGCAAACGAGGTTATCGTGTATACTCTGTAAATATAGAGTTGCCCTGCAGTGATGCCATTGTGTGAAAAACTAGTCGCGGTGCTTGCGGTGTCTGCAACCAGATCAGCGTAGGAGTTAGAGCCAATCTTGTATTGGATTTTGTATCCGATAATAGGATAGCCGCCGTTGTTTGCGGGGGCAGTCCAGGAAAGATCAATTTTGGTCGGAGATGCAGCAGTAGCAGTAAGGCTAGTGGGTGCACCAGGAGCCACAGCGGTAGACGTGGAGGTCGGAGTGACAGACACGTCGCCTGATGCGGTGCTCGCTCCAAGTGAGTTGATTGCAGAAATTTTGTAAGTGTAAGCAGTGCCGGTGGTAAGGCCGGTGTGGGAATAGGTGGTGACGGCGCCGGTATTTTCTACAAGTGTGGAAAAAAACGAGCCTGACTTGTACTCGATTTTGTATCCGGTGATTGCAGATCCACCATCACTTGTAGGTGCGGTCCAAAAGAGATTGACCTGTGTTGGGGACACTGCCACTGCCGTCAGCCCCGTAGGCGCTCCAGGCACTGTCGCAATCGCATATGCGGGCGTGTTTGCATTAAAAAACAACACAAGTGTAATTACAAATAACGATGCAGACGCGGTTTTCCTCAAGTTATTTTCTGAAAACAGCATTAATGAAACTGTGCGCGAGGGTGTTTTTAGGGATTGGATAAATCACAGGTGTCTTTTGAGTCAAATAAGACAAAGCATGAAATCAGTAATGGTATGTGGTGTCGCCGATTGTCTTTTTCCAGTCAGCGCGGATCCCGTGTTTTCCCTTCAGTTTTTCAATATAGTTAAACGCTGAAAGTCCGGCAGTTGCACCGTCGCCGGACGCTGATATTACCTGCTTGTATGGGATGCGTGTGGCGTCGCCCGCGGCAAATATTGCTGGATGCGATGTTTTTCCGCCGTCGGTCACTTCGATTTCGCCCGACGTGTTGAGTGTCACAAGATGCCTTACGAAGTCCAGGTTTATCTTGAAACCCATTTCAATGAAAAGGCCGTCAACTTCGATTGTCTTTTCCGCGCCGGAGCTATCAAGCAGCGTTATTTGTTGCAGATAGTTTGTCCCGGAGATAGACTTGATGGATGTGTTTGGGACAAGTTCGACGTTTTCTTTTTTCTTGATCAGGTCAATCATTTCCTTGTCGCCGCCAAGCCCCCCTCCTTTGTATATGACATAAACTTTGGATGCCATGCGCGAGAGCAGTATTCCGGACTCTACCAGGTACCCCCCAACGCCGGTTGTCGCGGTATTCCTGCCCTGATAATATGGCGCGTCGCATTTGGTGCAGTAATGAACACCCTTGTTTGAAAACGAATTTTCATTGTCAAGCCCCAAAGTGTTTGGGACCTTGCCAGGCGCAAGCACCACTGCCTTTGCAATGTATTCTGAGCGAGAGGTCTTTACTGACAGCCCGGATTCTATTTCATCTATTTTTTCTACAGTGTCAAACGTCATGTCTCCTTTTAGCATCAAGTACTGGTTTTCCATTGTCTTTGCAAGAATTGGCCCGCTTGACATCATCGTCCCAGGATAATTCTCAAGCTTTGGGATCAGGTTAAGCTGGCCGCCAAGATCCTTTGATATTACAAGGCATGATGCCCTCTGCCTTGCTAGAAAAAGTCCGGCAGACAGCCCTGCGGGTCCCGCACCAACCACAACCACATCGTATTCTTGAACCAATTACGTCACAGATATCAGCGAGGTCAGGTTGTTTATCCCATCGATGTGATGCAGGTGAACATCGATGGTGTTTTTTATTTCCTGCATGTTATCAGACTCTAGAACAATCAAAACGTCATAAATCCCGTAAACGGTCCTAACGGACTTGACTGCGGGCGCCTTTTTCGCCTGCTCGACTATGTTTTTTTGCAGTTTGTAATCTACGTTTAACAGAACATATGCTTCATTCATGAGACTGGTGTTTTTTCATAATTTAAAAAGATTGGTCAGATTTAGGATACGTCGCTGAAAATTTTGACCACGATGTCTGCCAATTTTTCAATGTTTACCGTGGGCTCTGCGGATATCAAAAGTACGAACTTGCTTACGGGGAACGGAAAACTCACCAAGACAAGTTTGTCGCGTCTTGCCGCAAGATAGTTGATTGGTCCAAGTGTTTTGTCGAATTCTTTTCTAAGTGTAAGTCTTGATACGAATTCCATAAAGTCGTGCAATTTGCTTTCGCTTCCCTCCAGCGGCTCAAGCCCGTCTTTGAAACCGCCGGCGACCAGTTTTCCGTTTTCGTCAATTATGCCCGCGAACCTAACCTCGCGTTCAAGAGTCAGTGTTTTGCATTTTGACTCATAGAAGGCATACTGGGTTGTCAACATAATGAATGACTGGCACCCTTGATAAAAAACTTGACATTTAAGACATTCAGATCTAACCGCAGCGCAAAAGCGAGCAGTTCGTTGAATTTTCAAGGCAGCATATGAAAATACGGATGGTGTGGTAATTTTTCCTGTTTAGCCCTCATCTTTCACATCATCGGCTAAAAATTATTTCTTGATAATCAGATCGTTACCACATCGGAATACGATATTGGTGATAATTTCCATTGTGCTTAATTAAAAAAAAGCTTAACGTGATTCAGTGTCAAGTATCACTACAGAAATCGACAATCCCAGAGTAATAGATCAAAGATAGTGGAACTTAGGCAGGAAATCGAGGCCTTGGAGAAACTTAACAAATTCCTTGAAGGAAAAATACTACGATTAACACAGGTTGAGGATTCGCCGGAACATTGGATTAAGATTGAAAGCCAGGACACCATATTCACCATAGTTTCAGCATACTCGGATCCGGTTACAAAGAAAATTCTTGAGTCAATCAATGAAAAGCCGTTAACCATATCCGAAATAATAGAGCGCACAAACTTACCACAAACTACGACATACAGAAAAATCAACGAGATGATTCACAGTAAGCTAATACGGAGTGTCGGACTGTTTCTCAACAAGGACCACAAGCGAGTTCATAGTTTTTCAGCAGTCATCAAGCACATGAGAATGTATTTTGAAGAAAACGAGGTGCTCATGTTTGTGATTGCAGAAGACAATGCATTTCCATAAAGGGGAATCAGAAATTTCCAAATCATGAAAATCATCGAATATGGTTTTTAGATGCAGCGTTTAACACACCATATGAAAATATTTGTGATTGAAAATGACAAGTGTCTAATAGAGACATACAGGGAATTTTTCGATCTTTGCGGACACGAGTATGAAATCGCGGTCAATAAAGAAGCGGCGATGTTGCTGTTTTTATCATTCAAGTTTGATATCATAATTGCAGATTTGCCGCTACCTGACTTTGACTGCCGCAGATTTGTTTTAAATCTAGCAGATAGTCGCATTGACAAGAACAGAGTCATCGTCATGTCAAACAAAGGCTTTAGTGAAAAAGATAGAAGAATCCTAAGTGAGATTGGCATTGTGCCAATTTTTAAAAGCGAGTTGCCATTGAAGTTGTTTGAAAAAGATATCTCGGATATGAAAAAATTTGCAATCACCCAAAAAATTATCGGTGATAATGAACAGTTTTGATTTGAATAGTTCCAGTGTTGTGCAAAGAACCATCCAGCATACGTTTGAATCACATTTAGTCGTGTAATTTATCATCAAAAAGAAAATTCGTTTTGATCAAAAATCAACAAACCTAGTTTACACTAGGGGTTGATTAATTGAATAATCATCGCGCATAGTCTCTATGTAATGTGGCTAACCAGTGCTTTGGTCTGTTAGTAATGGCAGGCTCACCACTCGCCGAAGCTTGTGATCTACACCTCCATCCTATCAACGCAG
>SCVO01000094.1 GCA_004322465.1 Candidatus Nitrosotenuis sp. | reverse complement strand
GTTAATCCTTCTCTTATTTCCAAGTAAACCCTTAGGAAGGAGAAGTAGATTGCGTTATAAGCCTTTCTTGGATTGTCTTGAAAATTTTTCTGCGATTGTTATTGCGTCTTTTGTTTGTCTTACATTATGCGTCCGAATTATGTCTGCTCCGTTTAGGACAGAAATTACTTCGGCTGCAACAGAGCCAAAAATACGATCAGATGGATCTTGCCTGTTTAGAATTTTTCCAATAAACGACTTGTTTGAGACCGAAACAAGAATTGGAAAATTCAATTTTACAGACGATAGATTTTGCAAAACGTCCAGATCTCTTTTATACCAATCTGAATTTATCTTGGTGTAAAACGGGTTTTTTCCAGTTTTTCTAAAAAATCCGATTGCGGGATCGAGTGTAATTTTGTTTGTTGGAATGCCGGCAGACTTGGCTAGCATTATGCTTTCTTTTAGAAGCATCTTTGTTTGTGCAATGAGATTTCCCCCTAGCGGTTTTTTGCCATATGCGCACAAGACTAGCGAGGGCTGGCTCTTTGAAATAATGTTCATCATTTCCTTGTCATATTTGAGACCAGTTACGTCGTTAATGATATCTACACCTAGATCAAGTGCCGCCTTTGCCACACCTGCTCTGCAGGTATCAACAGATATTGGTAGGTTTGACGCATTTTGGATTTGTTTTACCGCATCGATTATTCTTTTGATTTCCTGTTTTTCTGATATTACGGTTGCAAGGTATGGCGCAGTTGACATGGCGCCGACATCGACAAAGTCGGCGCCATCTTGTTCCATTTGCTGGACAGTTTGCGCAATTTCTTTGCCTTTTTTGATGGATTTTTTATAGAACGATTCAGGGCTTGTGTTCAGTATGCCCATTATCCTAACAGGATTTGTGCCGCCGACATTTACCGAACCAAGTTTATTCATATGATTTATGATAAAGCATGCTAATTTTAGAGTTAATTGGTAATTTCAGGCTGGAATTCTAAATACAGGCAAATAGCACGAGAGTTTGGCTACAGCAAAAAAGATGACTACGACTCTGCAGTTTTACTTGATTCCATTATAAAAAAGAGATTTTCCCCAACTAGGCTGAAAAAAATGATTTATGGAAAAACAATTTTTGTCGTAGGCGCTGGTCCATCTCTGCAGTCGTCAATTGGCACACTAAAAAAGCACAAAGACGTAATCATGATATGTGCAGACGGCGCAGTTACTCCTCTGATTCAAAACGGAATTAGACCAAAAATAATTGTGACCGATCTTGATGGGGACCTGGAGTCGCTAGAGAAAATTAAAAAAACAAATACAGTGTTTGTGGTTCATGCACATGGTGATAATGCAGACAAGCTAGGGTTTGCAAGGAATTTCAAAAACTGCATAGGCACAACCCAGACAAGGGAAACTGGAAATATCCACAATTTTGGTGGCTTTACTGACGGAGACAGATGTGTATTTTTGGCAAGTCAGTTTGGCGCAAAGAAGATAGTTTTGTTTGGCATGGACTTTGGAACAAGAATTGGGAAATATTCAAAAACAAATACTGCGGATAAAAAAACCAAGAGAAAAAAACTCAAGCGCGGAAAAACTCTCCTAGAATGGCTAGCCACAAAAAGCAGGTCGGAATTTTTTACACTATCAAAACCAATCAGCGGATTCAAGAAGATAACGTATAGGAACCTTGAGTTAAACATCTGATGCTTGAATGCGTTTTAATACTGTTGATGCGTCATGAAAATTATGGAGTTCTCAGAAGAACAAGTAAAGGACGCACTTGAACTAAGAGATCGCATCACTTCCCAAATAGAAAAACACAGAGAAGAGATTGAAATACTTGAGAGAAACCTAGTTTTGATAAATTCCGTACTAAAGCAGCAGAGCTTTACAAAAGCATCTTCACTAAAGGAAAACCCCACACCAAAGCTCAAATCCTCGGATTATACAATTCCATTGAAAAAAAATACTGATGGTTCCCTCATAGCTAATGCATACGTAACTCCAGAACAGGTATCAATTATAGTAGAAGATGGGATTGAGCTAAAAGAGGATTCGCATCCATTCAAATCGTTTTTCCTAGAGAGAATAATTGGTGAGATGAAGAGAAAGGACGTAGCAGAATTTGAAAAAGGTGACATTGGTGAGAGTTCTATAATCGATTGTCTGGTGAATAAAGACGGCACACTGCTACGCGAAATAATAATTAAAAATTATCGTCAAAAGGAAAGAATCAACGAGATAGTAAGCACGGCTGCATGGTCATTTTCAAAAATGATAGAAAACTCAAAGTGATATAATTGGATAAAATCATAGTGCTGGATTTCGGCTCGCAATACAGCCATTTGATCTGCAGGCGCATTAGAGAGTTTTCGGTGTATGCAGAGCTTGTTCCATATGATATTTCATTTGAGAAGATAAAGGAACTAAACCCAAAAGGAGTGATATTTTCCGGAGGACCGTCAAGTGTGTACAACAACGATGCGCCAAGACCTAATTCTGAAATTTTTCAAATGAAACTGCCGCTCCTTGGAATCTGTTACGGTCATCAGTTGATAGTTGACAATTTTGGCGGAAAAGTAAAACGCGCAAATAAAGAATATGGACATTCGATACTCACAGTAGACAATAATTCGGATTTACTTGGCGGAGTTGGCGATTCACTTAGAGCATGGATGAGTCATGGGGATGAGGCTGAAAAAATTCCAGACAATTTTCAGATAATAGGACATACTGAACGCTCGCAAGCAGCTGCCATTGCAAATAAGCAGGAATCGGTATATGGTATTCAGTTTCATCCCGAAGTTGTTCACACCGAAATGGGCGTTCAGATTCTCAAGAACTTTGTTCTAAACATTTGCCATGCAAAACAGGATTGGACGATGGAGAGCTTTGTTGAAAAAACAGTTGGCGATATTTCAAAAATTGATGGAAATGTCTTGTGCGGAGTAAGTGGAGGAATTGACTCAACTGTTGCAGCACTCTTAATTCACAAGGCAATAGGAAACAGACTAAAGTGCGTCTTTGTTGATAATGGTCTTCTCAGACTAGATGAAGAGCATGAAATAGAAAAAATGTTCAAGGATAATTTTTCTGTTAATTTTACCGCAATTAACGCAAAAAGGCAATTTTTGGACAAGCTTAAAGGAGTATCAGATCCTGAAAGAAAAAGAAAAATCGTAGGCGAGGAGTTTGTCAGAATTTTTACAGAGTTTGCGGAAAAAAGCGGTCCCTTCAAATGGCTTGCTCAAGGGACCTTGTACCCAGATGTCATAGAAAGCGGAGTCTCAAAGGGACCTGCCGCCATAATCAAGACACATCACAATGTTGGCGGTTTGCCTGACTGGCTCGACCTTCAAATACTAGAGCCACTGCGCGATTTGTACAAGGACGAGGTAAGAAAGGTTGCCGCAATACTTGGCGTTTCAAAGAAATTACTTTCCCGTCATCCATTTCCAGGACCCGGTCTTGCAGTACGAATAATCGGTGAGGTCACAGAAAAGAAACTAGAGATCACCAAGGTTGCAAGCAAAATTGTAGAAGACGAGCTAGAGGCGGCAGGCTGGTATGACAAAATCTGGCAAGCATATGCAGCAGTGGGAGACGATAAGGCTGTAGGCGTTGTAGGCGACGAAAGAAAATACGGAAACATCGTAATGATTAGGGTGGTAGAGTCAATTGACGCGATGACTGCAGATTGGACAAGGCTTCCACATGATTTACTGGCAAAAATCAGCAACCGAATCACAAATGAAATTGACGAGGTAACGTGGGTCTCATACGTGATATCAAGCAAGCCTCCTGCCACAATCGAGCCGCAATAACAGAATTTCTTTACTCATAAAAACACACACTAATGATCGTTTAAAACGAAAAAGCAGACGCATAAATGAAATTTCTCAATAAAACACAATGGATGTCAGCAGATATTCACAACAAATTTGAGTGACGAAATAAATGAACCGATTATTTTTGATCGCATTCGTAGTTTTTGCAAGCACCATCTTATTGACTCAAATCGTTTCATCGGCAGAAGGCAAATACAGCGAGGCAAGAAAAAAAGCGAAAGAAAGAAACGACCTAGTAGTTGAAAAAGAAAGAGCGGCTGCGATAAAAAAACTCAGTCCTTCTACCACAGTCAGTGCAATCAGTAAGCCAAAGACGCAGGCAGAAGTTAATACGAGTAATGCGGCTTACCTGAGTTCACTAAACACTGCAAAAGAAAACTTGAAACAGGCAAAAGAAGATCTCAATCTTGCAAACAGAGCCTACCTCAGAGATAGCTCAAGTAGTGCAAAAAAACAAGCAGTGGCTGATGCAGAAGTAGCCGTGAAAAACGCGGAAAACGCCCTAAAAATAGTAATATTAAACAAACCTTGATGCACCAACAGTAGGAATAATTTTATGATTTGTGCATAGATCAGATTTATGACAGCGATAAGAAAAATCACCGAAGCTGAAGCCATTCTTAACCGATTGGGAGCAAGTCCTAAGGAATTCCAATCAGATCTAAATCTTTTTGTAAAAACCATACAAGAAATATTTACAAATCTTCTTGAAGAATACAATACAAAATTTGATTTCAAGTTGAAGCATATGAGTTTGGGAAAATTTAAGAAAAGCGCAAGAAATCTTGGCAGGCTAGATGCAATCAATTTTCTAATATGGTATGAGAAGGAGTATCGAAAGATTAAGGATGATACAATGTTTGACTTTTTGTTTGAAAATAATACAGAACAAGGGATTGTCTTGGAGAAAAATAAAGACATTAAAAGGACGTGTAGTTTGTTATTGGACAGAATAAGACAGATGACATATTATGCCTATGAGAATTTTTGATGTCATTATTCAATAAAAAATAAAAATGGATTAAACTCAAATATTGTATGAAAGTTCATGTTTTTGACACGTACGTAAAAGCAAAAGATGGACATACCATGCACTTTGATGTCATCACAGACTCTAAAGACACCCAAAAGGCAGTCGAATATGCAAAAAAATGGCTATCTTCAATAGGCGAACAAAATGCAAAAATTACAACTGAAGAATGTCATTTTTGCCATTCTGAGATAGTTCCAGACGAAATTGAAATTGAAGTAATGACAAACGGATTTTACATCCAAAAAATACAAGGCTGCCCAGCCTAGAGTAGTGCTGCGCCAAATACTCCAGCAGAGTCGCCAAGCTTGTTTTTGAGAATTGGCGTATCCACCAAATCACTAAACACTTTATCATACACGGAATCGCGACCTTCAGTGTATAGAAAATCGATATTCGATATACCTCCACCTAGCACTATAGCATCTGGATCCAAGATGTCAATTACGTTTGCAAGTCCAACTCCAAAATTATCAAGAAATTCTTTTTTCCACATCTGCCCATCGCTCCCATCTAGATCCTGAACTATAGTATTGAGTGATTCCTTTTTTCCCGCGATTTGGAACCACCTTTTTTCCAAGGCAGGTCCGCTGATGTATGTCTCAACACAGCCAGTTTTTCCACAGTAACACTCATTGCCATTTTGATGCAAAGTGTGATGACCCCATTCCCCAGCAATGTATGTTCTTCCGCGGTGTATTTTTCCATCAATTATGATTCCGCCGCCAACGCCAGTTCCCATTATTACCCCAAACACAATGCCATATCCAACTGCAGCGCCCATGGTTGCCTCAGCCATTGCAAAGCAGTTTGCATCGTTTTCCATTGCCACTTTTTTCCCGAGTATTCGTTCCAGATCGGTTTGCAGTGGCATTCCGATGAGACACTGCGTATTGCTGTTTTTGATCATGCCAGTCTTTTTTGAAATTGCACCAGGCGTACATATGCCAATAGTGTAGTTTGAAATGTTTTTCGTAACATCAGATACCAGATCAGATATTGAATTAAGAATTGACTTGTAGCCGTCTTGTTGGTTTGTTGGGATTCGTACTCGCCTGATCACTTGAGACTTATCATCAAGGCAGATTCCCTCGATTTTAGTTCCGCCCAGATCAATTCCTACTTTGTACACATCAAAATGATATCAGAGATAGGTTTTGAAGTTTTTTAGGACTACTTTCTTCCGCCGGAAACAGCAATCACATCGTCGATTCGAAGTATCATGCATGCTGCCTCCGTTGCAGATTTTGAGATGTGCTCTTTTACGGCAACAGGTTCTACAATATTCAATGCAAACATGTCGTCGATCTTGCCTTCCTTTGCATTGATTCCTGCCCATTTTCTTCCACTGTTTTGCTTTGCACGCAGGCTGGTCATTGTGTCAATTGGATCCATTCCAGCATTTTCTGCAATGGTTAGTGGTATTACCTCTAGTGCCTCCGCATATTTTCTAATAGCAAGCTGCTCTCTTCCCTCAAAGTTATCTGACCATTCCTTTAGCTGAGAAGCAAGATATGCCTCAGGTGAGCCGCCACCTGCAACGATTGCCGGCTTTTCAATTACGTCCTTTACTACCATAAGTGCGTCGTGAAGTGATCTGTCTGCCTCATCCACTACTCTTTGTGAGCCACCTCTTACAAGAACTGTAACAGATTTTGGATTTCTGCATCCCTCAACAAACACCCACTTGTCAGATTCTACTTTCTTTTGATGAACCAATTCTGCATGGCCCAAATCCTTGTCAGTTATATCGTCAAGATTTGTCGTGATTCTACCGCCTGTTGCTTTCCCAAGCTTTGTCATGTCGCTTTCTTTGACTCGTCTTACAGACAAAATTCCATATTTTGCCAAGTAATGTTGTGCAATGTCATCGATTCCCTTTTGGCAAATCAATACGTTTACGCCAATCCTTTGCAACTTGTCAACCATGGCTTTGAGCATTCTGTTTTCTTCTTCCAGAAACATTTGCATTTGAGTTGGGTCGGTAATTCTAATTTCGGCACTCATTTCTGTTTTTTCAACTTCGAGTGCCGCATTTAGCAGTGCTATTTTTGCGCCTTCGATTTTGGTCGGCATTCCGCTGTGAACTACTTCTTTGTCAAGAACGATTCCTTTTACCAGCTCCGTGCTCTGGATTGAGCCGCCAGTCTTCTTTTCGATTTTGATATTGTCAAGGTCTACAACGTACTTGTCTCCTTTCTTTTCTGCAACCCTCAGGACTGCATCCACTACTAGCTTTGAGAGAACCCCGCTGTCTTCTGAGATCAGTTTTGACTGCATGCTAGTCGTCGCTATTTTTAATAAGGATTCTTCGTCGGTTGGATCAATCTTCTTTGCCAATTGCGACAAGAGCTCCAGTACTTTTTCATGAGCCGCCTGATATCCATCAATTATTACTGAGGCGTGCACATCCTTTGCCAAAAGCTCTTCCGCCTTTTCTAACAGTGCGCCTGCAAACACAACTGATGATGTTGTACCGTCTCCCACCTCGTTGTCAACTGTTTTTGCGATTTCTACCATCATTTTTGCGGCTGGGTGCTGTACATCGATTTCTTTTAGAATTGTGGCGCCATCGTTTGTTATTGTAACGTCGCCAATGGAGTCGACTAGCATCTTGTCTAGCCCTCTTGGACCAAGACTTGTGCGGACTAGATCTGCTACAAGTTTTGCGGCGGTGATATTATTTTTTTGTGCGTCTTTTCCTTTCTGTTGAAGCGCACTTTCTTTTAATACTAAAACAGGACCGTTTGGAGTTTGTTGAATTGAAGCCATATACGAACAAAGTTCGTTT
>SCVO01000093.1 GCA_004322465.1 Candidatus Nitrosotenuis sp. | reverse complement strand
ATTGCTGATCGATAGCTTTGGTAAATTATAACACTGTTTTTTTGGCGATCGCGCCCCTACGTTCATATTTTTTGATTCGCAAAACTAGTAGTTGAATATTTTCAAGTACGATGTATACCGCGGGCCAAACATAGGCATTTACACTAAGGCAAACGACAGTTTTGTTTTCATACCGAATGGTTTTGCGGAAACAAAGGCAAATACATTGTCAACTCATCTGCAAGTAGAGCCATTGTTTACATCGGTGGCAAATACGAGGCTAATCGGGACCCTAATGGTAGTAAACAACCACGGAATGCTAATCCCAAACATTTCCTTTGAGCATGAGCTGTCGCACTTGAAAAAAGCGACCGGACTTAACGTCCAAGTACTTGATGTAAAGATGACAGCCCTGGGCAACATGATGTGCGTTAACGACAAAGGAGGAGTGGTCTCGCCAAAGATTCCAAAAGAAGCCGTAAAAACAATCCAAGACACGTTGGGAATCGAAATAATTCAGAAAAAAATTGCAGGGTACCACCAGGTGGGTGCCATGGCATATGCGAATAATCACGGCGGCATAATTCATCCAGAGACTGATGATGAGGACATCAAGGCAATTTCAGACATACTCAAAGTAAAGATAGAGCCAGCAACAATAAACGGTGGAATACCGTATGTCGCCTCGGGCATACTTGCAAACAACAAGTCAATTGTGGTTGGGAACCTGACAAACGGTCCTGAGATAATGATGCTCACACGTGCATTTACTGACTGAAAATAGATTTTGCGTTTGATAGCAGAGAATCAATTGTCTGAACGGTTTCTTTTCCATCGGACATGTTTTTCACAACAACTTGTTTTGAGGAATACTCTTTTGGCGCTACAATCACTGCGAATTTAGATGCTGATGCGTTTTCGATTTGTTTTTTGAACGGCCTTCCAACAAGATCAATGTCGGTTGAAATTCCCATCTGCCTCAACTGTGATGCAATGTTTACTGCAGGCGCCAACATCTCCTCATTTACAAACAATACAGAAACTGCGGGAGCAGAATCAAATTTTTTCATTCCTTGTTTTTCAAGCGATAGAATGATTCGCTCTACTCCTCCCGCAACGCCAGTTGCCCCCAAATCATCACGTCCAAACGCCTTTGGCAGACTGTCGTATCTTCCTCCGCCGACCAGCGCCCCGTAATCAGAAGTGGTGTCAAACGCCTCAAAGACTACACCAGAGTAATAGTCCAGCCCTCTCACTATGCCAAAATTAATCCGGACGTTTTCTACCTGCCTGTTTTTAAGAGAGGAAAACAGCGACTTTATCTCATTCCAGGCATCCATACCCGAAACGTCAAATTGTTTTTCAACTTCCTCAGGCGTGCCTTTTATTTTTGAGAATTCTAGTATTTTTTCCAGTTTGTCTGTAGAGTATCCCTTTTGTTCGTATTCTTTTAGAATTTCCTCTTTTTTCTTTTTCTGGATTTTGTCTATTGCACGCAGTATATCGCCAATGACACCCGGATCGTTTGACTGGAAGACTTTGGCGACAACGGATTCAACCAGCTTTCGATGCGAGATGTCAATTATAACTCCAGAAAGATTCAGCTTGGAAAAGAATTTTGCTGTGAATTCTATTATCTCTGCATCAGATTCAAGACTTGGCTTTCCGTAGATTTCCAAGTCCCATTGGTGAAAGAATCGATATCGGCCCTTTTGCGGTTCGTCATATCTCCACACGCCCCCAAAGGACGCAATCTTTGCTGGAAGTCTAAGCGACTTTTGTGCCACTAGGTAACGTGTCAGTCCCACGGTAAAATCAAATCGGAGTGCTATCTCCCTGTCTCCCTTGTCTTTGAAAAAATAAATTTCGTCTCTGATTGCAGGCCCGCTCTTTGCTTCTATTACCGAAACAAGCTCAAGCGGGGACGGATCCATCAGACTAAAACTAAATGTCTTGCAGTTCTCAAGAAATATTTTCCTCACATATTCAATTTTTGACAGCTCGTCAGTTTCAAAATCTTTCATTCCCCTTGGAAGACTCAAATCAAAACAAACTGTGGGATTAATGCATTTAGACGTTGCTGATTTTTATCTATTAATAACAGAAGCAGTCAAGCACAGTATTGTCATACAGATATCTAGAGCACGCTACAGACGCAATCATAGAAGTCGAGGCATCCACACTTGAAGAGGCGTTTGTGCTTGCAGGAAAATCTGTCGTAGATACAATTCTTGATTCTACACTAGTTGAGGAGAAAAAAGAAAAAACACTCGTTGTCACTGGAAAAGACCTCAGTTATTTGCTGTACAATTGGCTTGAGGAGATGATCATACTTACCATTACAGACGGCTTTGCTGCGAAAAAAATCAGCCTCCAAATCGAAAAAAATTCATCCTACAAGATCACAGCTGTTCTGACAGGCGAAGACATTAGCTTTGAGAAGCATCACTTCAAGGTTGAAATCAAGTCTCCCACATTCCATTTGATGGAGATAAAGCAGGAAAACGGTGTCATGATGCGTTTTCTTTTGGACCTCTAAATTATTAAACGGTAAAATAGAATTCATCTTCGTGGAAGATCCCGAGATTGAAAAAATCAAGCAGAAAAGGCTGGAAGAGATGCTAAGACAGCAATCAGAGTCAATAGCACAGGCCCAGACGAGCGTGCTTGATTTGGATCAGGCAAACTTTGATCAGACAGTTTCAGGCGGTCTTGTCCTGGTGGACTTTTGGGCAGAATGGTGTGGGCCATGCAAATCAATGCACCCGATTTTTGATCGAATGGCAAAAAAATACAGGCACATAAAATTTGCTCGAGTCAATGTCGACAAATGCCAGGATATTTCCATGCGGTTTGGAGTTCAGTCGATACCCACATTTATCATGTTCAGAAACGGTCAGCCAGTAGACAAGATGATTGGCGCAGTTGGCGAACCAGGCATTCACATGATTGCTAAAAAATATCAGACATAACCGTAAGCAGCATCAGATTTTCGCTGAATTTCCAAGATTTCATTTAACACAGTTTGCTCGTCTGCGGACAGTTTGTGCAAAAATCTTTCAATTAGGAGTTTTGCCTCAGAAGACTTGGGCAGCGAGTAGAAGACATCTTCTTCCAGAATTTGCCTTCCAATCATCACGTCTTGTATTGAGCAGGCAACTTCCTGTCCCTGTGTTGCAATGCTTATTGATTTTTTTCCGTCCTGCAGTTGGTGAACTACGCCTATTTTCCTGCCCTGCTTGTTCATGATTGGTATTTTTTGTCGCACCTTTCCCACATCCACACGTATTCCAAAAACTGCTGGATTGCTGTTTCGAAATATGTAGCCCTTGAGGAATGTAAATTTGCAAATAGGCGTGATTTCGCCAAATATCGCGTCATCCTCATTTGCGGAATCTTCTGTGACCCAATTGGTGTAATTGTCAATTAGGCTGTAGATCACCTTGTCGCTGAAGATTTTGATGTGGCTGTTTTCTGCCTCTTCCTGAGCATCCGGAAATATTTTTACGTTAAATGCTAAAACTACGCCCAGATGCCTGTCGTTGTCTTTGATTACTTTGGCTTCCATGACATCACGTCGGGTTACAGGCCCGATGTCTGCTTTTGCAATTGGCACTTGTGCGCGTCTGAGCATTTCGGTCAATGCTTCAAGCGAGCCTATGGTGTCACACCGTATGATGACTCCGTTTGTCTCAGTACTTACAAACACAGATTTCATTTCAGATTCGATAATTTTTTTAAATTCTTCTATTTCGGATTCATTGCTTGTCACATAGACGGTACTCCCAGGAAGTACGCCTTCCAAGTCAGGTGACGCAATTTTAATTCCCGCCGCGGCCTCGACTTGGCCTACTGGTTTGAACTTGTCGCGCGGATCTCGCATTTCATCAAGCGGTTTTGGCAGCAACATTGCTTTTGGTTTTGTAACAATTACGGAATCTCTTTTTGCAACAATTACACTGTCCCCTTTTTTCATCTGGCCATCAATTAGGATCATGTTTGCAGTAGTTCCAAGTCCAATCTCGTCGTTCACCTCAAGAATGATTCCGCGGCTTGGCTTTTCTTCCTGTGTGAGCCTTTTTTGCAGATACTGCTGAGTCAGTCCAACTAGTACGGTTAGGAGCTCAGGTATTCCGACGCCGGTTCTTGCACTGACTGGAACAATTGCTATTTCTTTTGAAAAGTCTTGTATTCTGTAGAATGCCTCGGATTGATATCCAAGAATTGAGAGCGTGCCGACCACGTTGTAGATTTGCTCGTCAATTGTTGTCTGCATGAACTGATCCTGTTGTTTTATTGCTTGCGTGATGTACGGGGTGTCAACTTTTCTCCAACCGGGAATCTGATCAACTTTGTTTAGCGCTATGACAAACGGGACCTTTCTTGCCTGGAGAATTTTGAGGCTTTCGCTTGTTTGCGGCTGGAATCCTCTGTTTGTGTCCACCACTAGGATCGCAATGTCGGCTGCAGAGCCACCCCTTGTCCTAAGATTCGTAAACACTTCGTGTCCAGGAGTATCGATTACCAAAAGCCCTGGCACTTCGTGTTCTGTCTTTGTTAATTTGTCATACAGCAGGCCGCACATTCCTTTGATGGTATCGGTTGGAAGAAAGCTTGCACCTATGTGTTGTGTGATTCCACCTGCCTCTCTTCCCTGAACGCCGGTTCCACGGATTTTATCAAGTAGTGAGGTTTTACCAGAGTCTACATGGCCCAAAACGGCCACTATTGGTTGTCGAATTCGCAACGCAACTCACTGAAATACTACCCTCGCTTCCTTTTCAAAACTTTCCTTAGAGTCGGATGCG
>SCVO01000092.1 GCA_004322465.1 Candidatus Nitrosotenuis sp. | reverse complement strand
CTCGGCAAATAATTTTACCTTGTAGTATCTATCCGGCTCACTTGAAAACTTTGCAAGGATCTCTTCCTTGTCCATCTTCTGAGATTCAAACTGACCAATATTAAGGACTGTCGATTACAACAAATTAAATACAATACCTAACGACATTGAATCATGTTTGGTCGCAAAAAAGGAATACAAGAAGGCGATTACGCATTTTCATCAAAACAAGATGGCGACTACAAGAACATAATTTTTGGAATAGTGACCGGAGTGGATGGCTCAAAAATTGGCGTTAGCGGATTAATTGTCAATCCAATCGGCCTAAAAAATAAAGTATCGCAGGGAAAGGCAGGTCCGCATTCCGAGGAAATCCTAAAATCGCCAACACCTGAAAACTGCATTCTGGCGTTCATCTACCGAACAGAACACGAAAACTTTAACGACGTAATAGATCTGGATCATGGCAGAATAATTCCGATTTCTGAAAAGGCGTACTCTGTTTTGGATGGCTGGATACGAGAGTCACTGCCAGAACTAATCAACAACGTTCTGTCGCTGCCGGAAGGCGCTGAAAGAGACGAAGCAAAGCGCGTCCTGAAACGAAGAATGGAAACACTATACGACAAGAACCTAAAGCAAAACCTTTACTCAATTTGCCGAAGTCTTAAGATCCTCATCTAATCCTACATAGTTTTATATTATCCCCAAAGAAAATCACGATACGATGGAATACGTATACGCTGCATTAATTTTGCACAAACTGAAAAAGGAAATTAATGAAGCTAACATTACTAGTATAATCAAAGCCACTGGCGGATCAGCAAATGATGCGCAGGTGAAGGCTCTAGTGTCTGCACTCGCCGATGTCAACATCGAAGAGGCAATCAAGGCAGCGCCAGTAGCAGTTGCAGCGGCACCAGCCGCAGCAGCAGCACCAGCAGGTGGCGGAGAAGCAAAGAAAGATGAGGCAGCAGCAGGAAAATCTGAAGAGCAAGCAATGGAAGGCCTCGCTTCACTGTTCGGCTAAATCATCAAAATTTTCATTTTTACCTTTAATTATGATTGGGTATAACCCATCCTAGTTGCCAGACATACCTTTTGTCATTCTGATTTATGCCTTTGATCTTTTTGGCACAATGGCGTTTGCAGTAACTGGCGCGTTCAAAGCAATCGAGCACAAGTCCGACATTGTAGGGATAATAATTCTCTCAATTATTACCGGCGTAGCAGGTGGAACAGTCCGCGACATCATAATTGGCAAGTTTCCGCCCAATTCGATTTCAGATCCATCGTATGTGATAGTCTCTGTCGCGTCTGCAGTTGCCTTGTTTTTCCTTTACCCTCATTTGAAAAAGCACTGGAACGTGTTTTTGAAGTTTGACGCAATCGGACTTGGTGTTTTTTCCATAACTGGCGCAACATTTGCGTACAATATCTTTGGGCTGAATTTTCTCGCAATGGCGTTTGCGGGGATCCTAAGCGCGGTCGGCGGGGGAATACTAAGAGACGTCTTTGTGAACGAAGTTCCGATTATTTTTGTAAAAGAGCTGTATGCGACGGCAAGTTTTGCAGGGATAGTTGCATTTTATTTGCTGCTCATTGGCAATATGCCGCTATACGTCGCATCTGTTAGTGGAATCATAATTACCACCTCACTGAGGCTTGTTGCGATGAAATACAACTGGAACTTGCCACGTGCAAGGGAGAAATAGTTCTTTTACGCTGGAGTGTAGCCTTTTGCCTTTGATGCAACTGACTGTGCTTGGGCGTTTGCCTTTTGCAAGACTGCGTCTTTTGTATCGTCGGTGATATAGCCTGCCTCGATTGCGACAGAGCGTGCGCCTTGGCCCAATTTTGCAAGGATGAGCTTTATGTTGTCCGCTGTGATGTATGCTGCCTCAATTGATAGCGATAATGCTTCCTGGTGTGCCCTTGCAAACATCTCTCTGTATTTGTCAAGGTCGATTACCAGTTCTTCTCGTTTGAATGTCTTTCCTTCCTCAAGTGCTGCTTCTAGGGCAATTCCTGCCTCGATTGTCTTTATGTCGAGCTTTTGCAACAGTGTTGCCAGCTTGTCTGGGACTGCTCCGCCCTTTTTGACTGGGGTAACATCCTTTGTAATCCAAATTGTTCCTTGATCGATTTTTGTTGGAACTCCTGCCTCTTTGAACTCTGTCAGCATTGGGCCTGGAGCGATTCCTGTGTTCTTTGCCGGCACTGTGACATCGATGCTTGCGATGTCTCCGCCACGTGCAAACATCATTACTTTGTTCTTGCCTAGAAGAACATTTAGCTTAAACGGTGACATGTTTGTAAACAGCAAAACACACTGACCTGTCAGAGATTCTATCATTTTTGCAATTCCTGGAACGTCCAGTGTGGACAGTGCCTTTTTGGCGACTTGATCCTTTATGCTTACTATCTTTACCTCATTGAGAAACTTTTTTCTTAGCGGCAGTAATTGAGATGATCTCACTTTTTCCATTCTTACTAGCGCAGTCACTTTGTATTTTTTTGGAAGCTCTTGCAGCTCTTGATACATCTGCATTTTCTTTTTAGGATAATCTGTTCTGTTCTCTCTCATGTTATTTCATCTGCTGTACTTGCTTGATTGGTTTTCCCATCGATGTCTTGATTATTACTCTTCTGATGTTTCTCTCTCCGTTTGGCAATTTCTTTTCAATGGCGCTCAGTATCGCATGTGCGTTTGCAGCCAAGTCTGCGTCATCCATTGACTCGTCGCCAATCTTAGATGATAATGATAAAGAATTCTTCACCTTGACTCTGATTGATGATCTAAATCTGTCCAGGAATCCCTCGATTGGGGCGTTAAATGGAACTGGAACTGGCATCTTTCCCCTTGGACCGAGGAGCTGACCCAAAACCTTACCTACTGTTGTCATGAGTTGTGTGTCTGCTAAAAAGAAATCATAATTGTTGATGAATTTGCGGGCCTCTCGTTTGTTTGCCGCAAGTGAGTTTATCTCGTCTGAACCAATGACTCTGTCGGCGTTTGCACTTTTTGCCTTTAATCCCATGTCTCCGCCTGCCATTATGCAGACTGTTGTTGGGGTGGTGAGTTTTTTTGGCAACTGGATTGTTTCGTTCATTGCAAACCCTTTCTTAACATCAATATCCTTTAGAACCACGTACATTTCGACGGACTGTCTGAACTTGCGTTCCTTGTCTGTCGTCTTTGCTTCCTTTATCATCTTGGTTAATTCAGACTCGTTGATCAATACGGCTTTCCGCGAAAGCCTATTTAAAATCGTTTGTCGCTTGCAAGCCAAAACTTGACAAAAAATGTAAAATTTTCTA
>SCVO01000091.1 GCA_004322465.1 Candidatus Nitrosotenuis sp. | reverse complement strand
TCGTAATTCTCTTGCGTCTTGACACTGTGGTGTCATTTCGAATCCTAGTTAAGGACTTGGACACTCCCTATCTCGTTTTTTCTTTTTTGTGAAGTTTTTGTTATTGGTTTTGTCAATATCGGATCAATACCGAAATTTAAATCGGATAGAATTGGCGCAATCTTGTCTTGTACAAGGTTTTGATGACAAAAAATGGAATTGCTTGCCGTAACAGCAAGATGATTGTGAACTTGGATCCAAAGTCTTCCGTTGAAAATAATATCAATTTCGTATCCCATGCGCACACAGATCACTTGCCTAGCGGTAAAAATGGCATCATTTTAGCCACAAAAGAAACCAAGGAAATTGCCAACATTAGGGGAAGAGAACTGGCAAACCACGTTGAACACCTTGACGATTTTGCGCTGTATGATAGCGGGCACATACTTGGGGCAAGGAGCCTGCTTTTTGACGATGTGTTTTACACCGGGGATATCTGTACACGGGATAGGGGATTTCTCAAGGCGGCAACGATACCCAAGTGCAAGACTCTCATTACCGAATGCACCTTTGGAAAGCCAGAGTTTATTTTTCCAAAACTCGAAGAGACGATAAAAAAAGTAAATGAACTGATCTCAGAATTGTACAACAAAGGAAAACCGGTTCTGCTTCTTGGATACCAGCTTGGAAAGGCGCAAACACTGTCCTACCTCTTTGGCCATTGGGAGCCTGTATACTATCACGACTCTGTCAAAGAAATGAATGACCTGCACCGAAAACTAGGCGTTCAAATCAAGCCTGGGTTGGGACATACGGAAGCTGCCTCAAAAGACCTGCTTGAGAAGAAGCCTTGGATTATGGTGGCACCATTAATGTCTGAAAGCAACCAGTTTGTTAAAGACATGAAATCAAAGTACGGTGCAATAACCGTGGGCTTTAGCGGCTGGGCAAAGTCAAGTTTTTCTTATGGCAGAAAAAACGATTATTCCATACCATTAAGTGATCATTGTGATTATGGCGAGCTAATCGACCTAGTGAAAAGATCCGGCGCAGAAAAAGTTTACACAGTACATGGATTTGTTGACGAGTTTGCAGCGGATCTAGTCAAGATGGGGTTTGACGCGCAGCCGTTGCGTGAAAACTCGCTAGACGAATTCTTATGATCTGAAATTAGGTTTAAATGACATCCGAATTTCGATTCATAATGTGTCTACTGCATCCTTGAGAAAAGACCATGACCTAATTGAGAAAGTACTAAAATCGATGCAAGTCACATTGCAGCTACTAAAAGACGGAAAAACCATACCTGGCTCAATACTTTTACCAGTAATTGATTTTTCCAAGAACTTTACCGATGTATGCCATCATGGAAAAGAGGAAGAGTCCTTGTTTCCTGCGCTGGAACGGGCAGGAATGCCGCGTAACATGGGACCAATCGCAGTCATGCTAATGGAGCATCAGATTACTAGACAAATTGCAGACAGGATGGACGAATCTGCAAAAGAATACCTCAAGACAGGTTCTTCTGGCAAGCTTGCATCTGATATTGGTGATTACATCGAACATGTGTCCGCTCATCTTTGGAAAGAAAATAACCGATTGTTCATGATGGCAGAAATGAGGCTGCAAGGTAACTCTGATCAGGTGAACGACAACCTAAATGAGGTCGAAAAACTAAAGCTTGAAAAACTTGGCAAGAATCGAGCCGATTATGAACACCTCGCAAGTCATCTAGAGAGCGACGTTTCCAAAATAATCTGATCTTTTTGGTCATTCAAAAATTAAAAGAAAAATAATGAATTTGATGCAGAAATGTCTATTCTACTACGACTTTTCCTGTCATCCAAGGGTGCACTACACAAAAGTAATCATAAGTTCCAGCTTTGTCA
>SCVO01000090.1 GCA_004322465.1 Candidatus Nitrosotenuis sp. | reverse complement strand
CCCCGACGTTCCACCAATCAAAGATTCAGACAATGACGGAATCGTAGATTCAATTGACAGCTGCCCAACCCAGTCTGAAACGATGAACGGGTTTGAAGACATGGACGGCTGCCCCGACGTGACAGCCGTGAAGGACTCTGACAAAGATGGAATTCCAAACAACGAGGATTTGTGCCCAAGAGAATCTGAAACTATCAATAATTACCAGGATCTGGACGGCTGTCCAGATACCGTAGCCACTGCGGATTATGATAGTGATGGCATTATCAACACCATGGACAAGTGCCAATTTGATGCAGAAACCATGAATGGATACAAAGACACTGACGGCTGCCCGGACTCTGTGCCGCAACAAATTTCTGAAAGCACTGACGTCCCGACAGTATCAGATAATTGTCCTGCTGGTCAAACTAAAATTGATGGTAAATGTGTAGCAGATCCTCCAAAAAATTCAGTGACAGATGTTGTTCAGTGGACCGCAGTAATTGCAGCTGCGATTACGGCAGTTGGCGGTATTGCTGCAGCCAAATTTAGAAAGCATCCATAAAATAACTAGACATACCAATTGTTTAAAAACACACATCATGTAATCAATCTGAATGACCGATTCTGAACATGATTTTAAAATTGAACAAGTTGCAGAATTAATTGCTCAGGATAGAGTCTCTCTTGATGAACAGGACCAAAAAAAGCTTCAAAAATACCGAGATTTTGTAAAGACAAAATTTCACATTGAAGGTGACCCTGCAACGGAATTAGTTAATGAAGCATTTTTGTATCTAAAATTAGTAAACGCAAAAGATGTGGATCCACTACAAGACGGAGATAAATTTGGAGCCGGCTTTAGCTAATGCTGATTTATCAGGTCTTACTGTTTTATAGAAATACAAAAAATACATAATGTAATGAAAGAGAGTTAAACGGGGAGAGGGGGAAATATGGTTGAAAGCAATTATGATATTTTAGGCGTAAAGCCTAGCGCATCTGACCGGGAAATCCGGGAGGCATTTAGAAAACTAATCCTAGATCATCATTCTGATAGGGGTGGAGACGAAGAAGTAGTCAAAAAAATAATTCAAGCCTACGAAGATCTCAAAATAGGCAAGACGTATCCTGACACAGACGATGAAAAACTAAAAAAATCACGTGTTTATTCCGGCGACTCTGATGATGAGCGCAGAAAAAGAAATCTAATCCTCTCAGGAGACGTTGCACGCGAAATGCAAATCGCGGAAGAATGGGCGGCATTACTAAACCGTTCTGACCTGGCTGGCTCTAAGCTCTTTGGCTCAAAAGAATTGGGAGAAATCGAATTTGAGCGGAAAAAAACAGGTGAGCTTTTCATAAAAGGCAGGTTTTGGGCAGGACACTTTACTTATGATGGGCCGATCATAATGGCTGGCAGTATTACAAGTCCATATTTTTCTCAAGATGAAAAAAACAAAACCCGCATTACGGTAAAGAATGGAAATTTTACATTACTTGATCCACTACAAAATAATTACCTGGTGGAGCACGGGGTAAAAATTGTTGCAGAGAACGGAGATATTGTTGTTGGAAACATACTTGGGATAAAAGAACTACTTCAAGATCCCGATGGGCGGGTTGGAATCTATGTGACAAAAGAACATTTCACAGAAATTATTGCGCCTAAAGGCAAAATTGTTGCGGGAACTGCGAGGGAAACCGTATTCTTGGATGCTGATACGGTAGTGGTGAACAATCTGATCAATAATGTCAAGATCCGTGGAAGAATCGTTTCTGTCTTTGGAAACACTGTAAACTATAATGTGGAAATTGAACTTAGAGAGGGCGGCATGATAATGTTTCATGATGAGGGATCATGCTTTGCATTAAGTGATGATGCAACAATAAAACTTGAAAATGGAAAGCACTTCAAGCTGCGTGAACTAAAGACATCAAACATGGTGGGGTTCGGGCGAGAAATAACGTATGACTATCTCGATAATCTTGGAAAGAAACCTGAAAAAAAGAATAGATTTGGATTCAAACTCTTCAAAAAATAGCGTGTGACTTGAACATTAGTGTTGGCTGTACCGGTTGGGGTTATGGTGGCTGGATTGGCTCTTTTTATCCAAAAAATACCCCTTCCTCCAACTTTCTTAGGTATTATTCGTCGATTTTTGATATCACTGAGGTAAATTCAACATTTTATCAGATTCCAGAAAAATCCACAACGCAAAAATGGTACTCTGAAACACCCCCGCACTTTAGATTCACAGCCAAACTGCCAAAAATCATAACGCATGACAACAAACTGCAAAACGTATCTGTGTACTTGGAGCAGTTTTTGGGGTCAATGAAACCTCTTGGCTCGAAATTATCGTTTAGTATAATGCAACTGCCTCCCTCGCTATCATTCGCTGACGCAAAACCAAGGCTGGAAGAACTAAAGTCGTTTTTTTCAAAAAATTATATCGTTGAAGGAAGACACAAAAGCTGGTTTTCAGATGATGCGTTGGCCTATCTTTCTGATAATGACATTTGTCTTGTGTGGAATGATGTGCCTGGGGTGGAAAACTCTTTTCCTATAACGTCTGACTTTGTTTATGTGAGACTAATCGGCGATAGGTCAATTCCCGAAAAAGATTTTGGCAAACTAATGCGAGATAAAACAGGTGATCTAAAGATATGGGCTGACAGATTAAGCCAAACTGTAAATAAAATTTCGTTTGGAATGGTAATGGCAAACAATCATTACGAAGGATTTGGACCAGCAACTGCAAACAAACTACGAGTTCTGCTTGGACTGGATGAACTTGTGTGGATTGACAAGAAGCAAAAAACAATCACTGATTTCTAGGCGTGTGACGAACGAAAATTAACAAACGTATGATTTTGATTTTAAATTCTAACAAATGTTCAAGTTGTCTGTGATCCCCTTTATTCATCAGTTTGACGACTATAACTGCGGGATAGTCTCAAGTAAGAAACACTGACGCGCTCTTGCCGGGTCGGTGGAACGAACGCTGTTCGATAGAGCATTACTTGGATCACTATCCCTGTTAACTGTTGATTTGTTGTACACTTGTTTGCCACTTGCCATTTTTTGAATGATTTTCATACATCTATTTAGTTTTATTTGATTTAATTAAACAGATTTTAATGTTTTAAATAAACTACATTATATTTATTTAATACGTACAATAGTGGTTGAAAAGCGCAATCATTTCTGCAAAATTAAAAGATCCTTTCGGTGATGCAAAATGATTAGTGGACACGAAGTCTACCGTATGGCAAAAATCGGATGTATTGCAGGACTGGTAGGTGGCTTTGCGCTTTTCAGCTCGTTTTTCTGGATAGATAGCGAAGTCGGTGTCCCATTTGGTACCTTTTACAAAATGATTGGAATGGCAGTGGGGTTGCATGGCTTGTCCGCTGTCGCATTTGGATTCATTGCACACATGCTTACCGCAGCTCTGATCGGAGCAACATTCTGTATCTGTTCTATCCTGCACAAAATGTTGCACATATCTAGTGTGCCAAAGGGAATAATCGCAGGTGCGATAACTGGAATCGAGGTGTATGCGATATTCTTCATGCCGATTACAATCTATGTCATGATGCCGATGGTAGCGGATTATGCATCGGGACTTTATGTGGCAACAGCGGATGATTTGCAAATCGCACAGACTCTTGTTCAGACATCTGACAAAATTCTTTGGGGTTCGTTGGTGCTACATGTGTTGTTTGGTGCCATAATGGGGCTATTCAGCTCAATCATGCTGTATGAAGATTACCATATGAAACAAAAAGAAAAAAAAGAAAAAAAGCCAAACTGGCAAAAATTTGAGAGTGAGAACTGGCCATCCACATGACCAAATTCTACTCCGACCTCTCTTTTTCAACGATGGTAAAAATTGGTACTGTCTCAGGACTGGTAGGAGGATTTGCAATTTTCCTGAGCATCTTCATGATTGATTTCGGCCTTAATGCGGGCCAAGGTACATTCTACAAAGTAGTTGGACTGCCTTTAGGCATATCGGGAACACCTGCAATTTTAGCTGGAATGATTCTACACATGTTGACTGCTGCATTGGTGGGGGCAATTTTTGGCATATGCTCTGGTCTGCACCAAAAATTACGGGTATTTTCCCTTGGACGTGGCATAATTTCAGGAATAATAACTGGACTTGTAGTGTTTTTTGCGTTTTTCATACCAATTAGCAGCATTCTGATGATTCCGACGATTCAATCAAGCGATGTATCTATTGGAGATACAAGTCGAGTATTGGCAAATACAAATCTCATCATGTTTGGCGCACTTGAGCTTCATGTGGTATGTGGAATTGCTATGGGGGGATTTTTTGCAATTGCGGTACAACACGAATACAAGAAACAAAAAATACCGCAAGTGAGCATGTGACATGCTAAAAACCATAACCGTTTCAATAATGATTGGAACTTTTCTTATGGGAACTTATTATGTTGTTGCCGCGTCATACGTGCCACCAGTTCAGGAAAACAAACTTGTATCTGCACTGAATAACATGCAAACTGATCTGACGTATGAGAAATTCATTTCAATGAGCGAAAACGAAAGAATGGCTCTTGTCCAACAGATGCCGTCTAATACAATTCGAATGTTATTGGAAGAAGCACAGAACCACCCAAACTATATTTCTGAAAATACTGACAAGATAAAACTGGAATCAGACTCCAACGATATCCGATTCACAAAGCTAACTCAGATAACCGGTGTCAAGGGATATGATGGTAGCGGAACAGCGTCTGTAGTTTATGCTGGAAACATGTTGTTTCTACGACTTGAAGACTTTTCTGTTACGAGCGGAATTGATCAGCACTTGTATCTGACAAAAGATGGAACCATTGCCAGCGGAATCGACCTGGGACCTCTAAAGGCATCGGTGGGAGATCAGAACTACGACATAACTGGAATTAATACTGATGCGTATAACATCCTGATAATTTACAGCAAGACGTTTGATACCTATTATGCCTATACGAAATTTTTGAAAACAGAATAACTCAAAGGCATCTCAAAAACGATTTGGCATTTGATTATCTGAAATTGTTCAAGAAAACCGCCTGATTCTTATCACACTATGGGCAAAAAAGACTGTCAGGCGATGAAGAAGAGTTAGAGACATGACAAAATATGATTGTAATTCAGTGACTCTGAGTCCTGACATTTGTTTGAAGAACAAATTGGAATCAATTTGGATGTAATTTGGACAAACGACTTTAATTCATCTAGGGCAACACGCCTTATGAACAAAAAAATAATCATTGGAGTAGTTTTGGCTGCTTTGATCCCAGCAATTGTTTATGCTGCATCGCCTCTTTTTTTCAACAGAACGATTGATGAGGAAATACCATTGACTAAAACCGACATCGCGACAGACGCCGAAAATACAGAAACCATGCAACCCGTTGCCATAGTATCTGGAATGTTCGTCGGAGTCGGAGATGGAATCCACAGCGCACAGGGAAACGCCAAGGTACTGTCACTTGATGATTCCGTGTTACTTAGACTGGAAAATTTCAAGGCAACAAACGGTCCTGATCTGCACGTGTATCTGGCAACAGATGAAAAAGCGACTGACTATGTTGACTTGGGTCCACTAAAGGCGAACATTGGAAACCAAAACTACAAAATTCCAGAGGGGGTTGATCTGACAAAATATGACACTGCCTTGGTATGGTGCAAGCAGTTCTCGGTATTGTTTGGTCATGCAATTCTCTCTTAATTTTTTTTGTGCCTAATCAAAGAGTCATAAGAGAACAATCCGTACACATGTCATCTTGTTGGAATGGCTTTCAAAGGATGGCAAACTGCTCTTATCTGCTAGAATAGTCCGAGCGTTCTCCTACGGGTTTTTGAGTATTGTTTTAGCAATTTATCTAAAATCAATTGGCTTTAACGAAATCCTGATTGGTGCAGTTCTTTCTGCAACCCTTGTAAACAGTGTCATTTTCACAATGATTGCGAGCTTTTACGCAGATCGATTCGGTAGAAGAAAAATTCTGACTCTTTATGCTGTGATGATGGCAGTTTCAGGCACCATATTCCTGATGACTGATAATTATCTTGCACTGATAATTGCGGCATTCATCGGAACTGTGAATGTAACCGGTGCTGAAACTAGCGCATTTTTATCAATTGAGCAAGCGACGCTTCCAAAGACTGTAAAAGATATCAAAAAGAGAAACACCGCATTTGGATTTTACAATATGGTTGGTATGTTTGCAATGTCTGCGGGTGTTTTATTATCTAGTTTTCCACAATTATTGCAAAATCATTTTGGATTTTCTCAAATGGAATCTTTCAAACCTCTTTTTGCCATTTATGCGATTGCGGGGATCGTATCTGCCGCCATCTATTATTTTTTATCCAAGGAAATTGAGGTGCCAATTCCAACAAAACCTAATTCTCTAATACACGGAAACCTGTCGCCACAATCAAAAAAGATCATCTGGAAACTTTCCGCGCTCTTCTCCGTTGATTCTTTTGCGGGTGGATTTGTCATACAAAGCATAGTGTCATTTTGGTTTTTCACTAAATTCGGTGTACTGCTGACTGATCTGGCATTTATTTTTTCAATAGCTGGTGTGCTTACTGCCTTCTCATATGTTCTGGCAACAAGGCTTGCCGACAAAATAGGGCTCATAAACACAATGGTCTTTACACACATTCCTGCAAACATACTGACTGTTTTGGTTGCCTTTGCGCCTACATTTCCTTTGGCACTTGGATTTTACCTTGGGCGCATGGCACTCTCACAGATGGATGTGCCGACTCGTCAGTCGTATATTGCGTCCGTTGTAAACGAAGAGGAACGGATTGCAGCAGCTGGAATAACAAATACGTCGCGAAACGTAACGCAGGCAATAAGCCCATCTATTGCAGGCGTGATAATACAGTCACTTTGGCTTTCTGCCCCATTTGTCGTGGGTGGACTCCTAAAGATTGTATATGATGTGGGCTTGTACATTAATTTTCGAAAAATCAAACCGATGCAGGAACAGGAAAAGTAATTCTGATGGTCTGAACACTAACCAAACACTATGCAATGTTCGCATTCGCAGCTCGGTATTTCCTTTGATTTTGCAAGGCATTTTGCATGTTGACCTGCTTGACACTGTACGCAGATTTGTTCGAGATTGTCCACATTGGTATATTTTTTTGACTGATCAAAACCGAATCCGCCGTCTCTTGGACCTACCATGATATCGATTGTTTTTGGTTGTATTTCTAGATGGTGGTGTCAAACGTCTGTAATTATCTGAAAATGTCTTTTATGTGTGATAATTATGCCGTGTTTGTTCTTATGTGGCTTTACATAGTGACAAATGTTTTTGTGTAGACAAATCAAATTTTACAAATTTTAAAAATTTGTAAAATTATTAAACAAATTTACATTTCCGGAGAAAGACCTCTTATATTTTCCATGTGTCTATCGGGACACAATGTTGGAAAAACGAATACACAAAAAAGTGTATTCACGGAACAGAAAGTATGCTCTATTACTTTTGATTGGAGTTACTGCGACGTCTATTGGTGCGCTGTCCGAGGCTTATGCGCAACAGGTCACCGATGGCATGGACGGTTACGTCAAAGGAACAAGCGGAATTTACACAGGCAATACTCATGAATGCTGGTATGACGGCGGAGACGGAAAAATGTTGCCATGTAAAATTGACTCTGGCGATACCGCG
>SCVO01000089.1 GCA_004322465.1 Candidatus Nitrosotenuis sp. | reverse complement strand
TTCAACGATAATTTTTGTTGTTTTTGTCTATCTAAACGTTAAGATGAAATGCTTATAGGAATAATTTTTTTGTAAACATTAATGCAGTATTTTCAGGCAGTAAGAATTGGAAAGGAACGATCAAGCAAATCACAGATGATCCTCTTCAAGCTTGGCGGATTTGCTATGCTAACCCTAACTACAAAAAAGAAGGACGGACAATTTCTGCCAATTGGAGAAGAGAACCTGGTTGCTGTGATTCATACCGCTGATGGTTATGTTACCATACTGGTTGATTCAGAAGGATACACAAAAGCGCAATCAAAGGCACTCGAAAAAGACGCTGCAATGGAAATTTTCAGAAAAGCAAGAGAATCAGGAATAGAGGAATATGCTGGGGAAAGAGTGGAAATTTGGACAGAACAGTATCCAGCCGTACAAAACGAGTTAAAGTGATTCTCAGAGTATAATTTCGGTTCCAACCGGTGAACCCTTGATTGCCTTTTCTAGAATTGAAATGTCTGCTTTCAGTACACGTGTCTTGATTTTAGAGCGTTCAATTACTTTGAGTGCCACTATATCCATTAGATCATAACCGCCTGCAAGGGAATCCTCATGTACCAAGATATTGCGCAAGTTTCTCAGCTCGATTCTCTTGAATTTTTTTGCCTTTGGATTTTTTCTTGGATCCGAATCGTAAATTCCATCGACGTCGGTTGCGTTCAGAAATTCTGACGCCTGTACCTTTTCGGCAATCAATGCGGCGGTTCCGTTTGTGCTTTGTCCTGGATGAAGTCCTCCTGCTACAACGATCAGCCCGCTGTCTACTGCATGCCTTGTCTCGGTGAGTGTGGTTGGAGGATGCGGATAGGCTTTGTCTTTTAGGGCATAGATTAGGAGTTTTGCGTTAAGCCTTGAGACCTCAATTCCCAACTCATCAAGTGTGGATTCGTCTGCTCCAGAAGAACGCGCGTGTGAGATATAGTGTCGTGCAATCTTCCCTCCACCTGCCACTATGATGGGTTGGCAAATTTTGCTGATTTTTACTAGAAATGTCGCATAGTCTTTGAGCAGCTTCTCGTTATTTTCTATTCCAAAGACTCGTCCGGAAAGCTTGATTACGATTCTTTTTTTTGCCATCTAATCACCAAGAATCGATTTTGCTGCAATTTCAACTTTTTTTCTATATCGAGCAGGGGTATAGATTCGTACAATATTCATGGATCCGGCTATTGAGGAAACTACAGGTATTTTTGAAAACGGAATTTCCTTTATTGATGACTTTATAGAGTCGTCTGTTATTAGTATAATCGATTTTGATTTTTCCTTGGATGGCGTGAGTGGCAGCGATGATGTGGAAGTGGTGTCAACAAATATCTCATTTATACTAACTTTGGATTTTTTTGCAATATCGTGTTTTAGCTTGTTTTCCTGGGATTTTGTGAATTTTTTGTCTGTTATCTGCTCGTAGACACATTTTAGTAGATTTCTGTTTTGATAGTCTTCTGCAAACTGCTTTGCTCTTCTTAGATCGTCCGTGTCTGTAGGCAATGAAAGAATTCGTGATACAACAAACTCGTCTGTCAGCTTGACATATTCGTCCAAATCTAGAGAAGTAAAGTTCAGGCGATCATCCGCAAGCCTAATTGATTCCAACATCATAACCTCTGCTGATCTTACAGTTTTGTGAAAGTAGACTGCCTTGAACATCTGGTATCTAGATAGAACCATGGATTCAAACGAGTACAATGCGGATCTGTCGAGTGCAAGCCTGCTCTTGTATACGTCAAGGGATTGGATAATTCTTTGATGATCTATTTTTGCGTGCTCTGCTCCTGTAAAGTAGCCATCCCGCTGCAGGTAATCCATCATGTCTGCACTAAGTGAGCCTGAAACAATCTCGTTAACGAATCTATATTTGGCATCGCCAAAGGCAAGCTTTGTTATGAATTTTTTATCAAATCCTGACTTTGAAAGGGTATCCCCAATTTCGGATTTTAGTATGATGTTTTTTCCCATCTCCTCGTGTGAGATTTTCCTTTTTTCCTGTAATACTTCCTCAAATAGGTGTGAAAACGGTCCGTGTCCTACATCATGAAGTAGTGCTGCCAGTCGGATGTTTTGCGTTTGATCTTGATTTAGCAATCCTTTTTCTTTTAGTGCGTTTGCTGCCTGAGATGCAATGTGCATTACGCCAAGTGAATGCTCGAATCTAGAGTGTTGTGCACTAGGATATGTAAGATGTGCGCCTGAGAGTTGTCTTATTCTTCGTAGCCTTTGAAATATTGGAGAATCTATTATTTTCAGTTCTGTTTCATAGACTCGAATAAAGTTGTGAATTGGATCTACAATATCAAGAAATGGCTTCATAGTTTTGCGATCTTTTTTGAAAGTATTTTCATTATGGATTGATGAACGTCTTCTTTTGTACGTGAAGCGTCAACCAATTTCCAGTCTAATTTTTTTGCAAGTTTTCTGTAGGTTTTTGATATTTGTTCTAGGAATTTTCTGTCTTTTTCGAATTTGTCTCTTTTTGATTTCTTGCGATTAAAGGATTCTTTTTGGGATACGTCTAGCACTATGACCAAATCTGCCTTTGGGAGGCCCTCATCTAAGTTCTGAAGCCATTTCAGGTTAAGATTGTTTACAACGCCATAAACAAGATTAGATTGATAGTATCGATTCATGATTAGGACCGAGTTTTCAGAATGTGCCTTTTTGATTTCTTGCAGTTTTTCCCATCGGTTTGCGGCCAAAAGGCAGTGAATTACTTGTGGAGGAAACTTTCGTTTTCCATGCAAAAAATTGTCAATTTCTTTACCAAGTGGGGTAGTATAATCTGGAAAACTGAAGATTTTTGTTCTCAGCTTTCTTGCTTTTAGCGCTTGTGCCAAAAGCTCAGACTGGGTTTTTTTTCCTGCCTGATCACTTCCTTCAATTACAATAATCAATTGTAATGAGATGAAATGCCAGTAATTAAAAATCTATCAAGGTTTAGCTAATTAATCGCATTACCTACAGGCATGATTTTCAGAAAATTACTAATTCTTAAAAGGAATTTCAGGGTGAAACAAGTTTTCTCTAGATAAACTTTCTAACTTTGTGAATTACAGTGATCGGAACTACAAAATACATTACTGCATTTAACAAAATCAGAGAAATTCCGTATCCCAACACTTTAGATTCTGAGTCCATATCCACATGGTTGAGTATTGATAACGTTGACAGCATTGGGGTGATTGTAATCTTTATGGCTTCTTTGAATATAGGGTTCTCTCTTTCCCAGTCTGCAATTGTTGGTGAAAACGAGTAGTAGAATTGGTTGAAGGCGGTCATGAAATGAGAGCCTGATTCAGTTTGTAGCAGTTTACTGTCTCTTAATTCCCTAAGATGCTGTACTTGGGGAGCCAGTTCTGAGCCATACGTGGCAGTTGCAATTAGACAGCCACCACCACTTACATTTTTTGAGATATTTTGGTTTTCTTTGTTTTGGCTAACAGTTATGTCTCTATTCTCTTTGTTTTGGCTAACAGTTATGTCTTGGCTTTCTTTGTTTTGGCTAACATTGGTGCTTAGAATATCCAGAACCGGCTTGAGTTTTTGATACTCGTCATTTGGAATCATTGTTCCATATTTTTGAGAGATATTCCACCAGAACTGATCATCAGAGTGTTTTATTGACATCAGAATAAATGCGTCTTTGAAAATTATTTGCTCCGGATAACAGTTGAGCATTAGACCGTTTTTTACTTCTTTCATTTGCCAATTGAAACACTCCGTATCGTACTCTTGTGATGAATTGTCAAGATCCCATTCAAATCCATTTGTTATGTTCGGTTCAGGATAATTGTGTCCTCTAATTAGTTTGATTTTGTTTAGATCCTTGTCATACTGTACTTCTGCATACAGCGCGTTTGGGTACAGGTATAAGACGTTTGGATGACTAGTTATTGCATCAAATTCCTTTTTTGTTACATATTCATTGTGTAGTATTATCACCTTGTTGTATGAATCAAGTATTGCTGGATCCCTGTCTACATCAACATCGGTTATTATTGGATATCCGAGAATCTTTAGAATCTGATATGAGATGTCGGACGAATTAAAATTGCCGTCTCCTATTGATCTAACCGGTACATCGAGACATCTTTCATCACATGATTTATGATAATAGTCGTAAAATCCATTTTCAGAATATGCACTTTGGGTAAAAATTGGATAAACTACTACTGCGTTTTCCTCATTTTTTAACAAGTCATATAGATTAGAGTAATCTGCTCTTGGTTGAACGGATATTTTGGTATAGAATCCTTTCTCTGAATCATAATACTTTTGATCAACAAAAATTCTAAAAATGTATTTTTTATTATCGACCTCAGTTATTTGACCAAAAGCAAGAATTGCAGAATTGGAAAAAAAGATTAGTACAACTAATACGTAAATTATTTTCATAATAATTTAATTTTTGACAAGCCATTTCAATATATTGAATCATGGACTGTCATCTATGATTTGGTAAAAGCTGTCAAAACTTATAACTGAAAAACCCAAATTAAGCACAATGGGCATAGTACGATACATGGCAAAGGAAATGATGAAGGAAATAGGCAACAAATCACGCGAATTTTACGAATTTGTGCTGCCTCCAGTAGACATGTACCTTGAGGACGGCCATCTTGTTGTAGTAATTGATCTGCCTGGATTTGACAAAAAAGACATCAAGCTTACCTTGCACAAGAACATACTATCGGTCAAAGCAGAAAAACAAGACTCCCAAAAGGAAAACATGGTTTGCAAACAGCGACCAAATATGGTTGATAAAAAAATTCTACTTCCTGCTCACATAAAAGAGGGAGAAGATTCGATTAGTTCTGCAAAATTTGTTCAGGGTGTGATGACAATCAAAATTCCAGTTTCTCAAAAGGGAAAACAGATTTCAATAGAATGATTAGCGGTTTCTAAATACACCAAAAATTCCCATAACAATCAGTGAGCCAATCATTCCAAATAATCCGTATGTTTGGTTTGATGGATAGATTAGTGCAGAACCAACAAACATGGATGATGCCAGAATGCTTCCGGAAAGTAAAGTGTTGTTCTTTGGTTTTGCGTTTAGCTGAAGTGATCGGTTTTCTTCTAGGAATTTTTTTAGTTCAGGTGCAATTGAAATTGTTGCATCTATTGATTTTGCAAATCTGACAAATGAGTATTTCAGCTCCTCAATATAGGCATCTTTGATCAGATGTTCTTCTTCTAAGATATTTTTGAGAACCTTTACAAACTTGAAATCTACTTTATGTGTCTTGTAAATTCCCTCAATGATTGAACTCATCCTGAGATACAATGCAAGGTTTTTTGGAAGCATGAATGGAAAACGGCTCATTGTTTTGTTTGCAAGCTCCATGAGTGCCCTTACTTCCATTTCGTCTGGCTTCCTTCCATGCATTGTACGGATTGACATGTCTATTCCTTGCTCTATTAGTGAGCGATTAAAGTCAGGAGTTAGCATACCAAGATCGTTCATTGCGTTTACTGTTCTTGCCGGATCCTTTTCCACCAGAGCAAGGTACAATCGAATCAACCTCATTCTTGTTTCATTGTCGATTCTTCCAACCATGCCAAAATCATACAAAATGAGCGAGCCGTCGTCTCTAATTGAAATATTTCCGGGGTGCGGATCGGCGTGGAATATGGAATCGCGTAAAAGCATTGTAAAAAACACTTTGTGAACGTCAATTACTATCTTCTGTCGGTCGATTCCCTTTTTATCAAGGTCTTCAATGTTTGTGATTTTGATTCCAGGAATGTACTCCATCGTGAGTACGTTTTTTGAGGAATAATCGTCGAAAACTTCAGGTATCACTACATTATCATGTCTGGTTAAATTCTTCTTGATGATCTTGAGATTTTTTGATTCGATGGTATAGTCAAGCTCCTCCTGTATTGTCTCTATGAACTGTCTTAGCATTGATTGTACAGAAAAGCGAAGATTGGGATCGACAAATCTCATTGCAAATGGAAGTACTTTTTTTAGAACCTTGATGTCTTGCTCAATTATTTTTTCAATCCCTGGCCGCTTGACCTTTACTATGACATTATTTTGCCCTATTTTTGCAAGGTATACCTGCCCAAGTGATGCACCAGAAATTGCCTCGGTGTCAATTGAAGAAAACACTTTGTCAAGTGGTCCCAAGTCATTTTCGATTACTGGTCTTACCTGTTCAAACAAAGATGGTGGCACATCGTCTTGTAATTTGGCAAGTTCTTCCATGTATGGCTGCGGCAGGATGTCGGCTCGTGATGACAACCACTGTCCAAGCTTTATGTAGACCGGTCCAAGTGAGACAAAAGTATCAAGAACCTTTCTTGCATTTTTTTGGAATTTTTCATTGTCAATGTTTTTTCCCTCTCTACGTACCCATTCTCTTCTGTCCTTTCGTAATGATATGATTATTGGAATTAGTTTGATTAGTACCTTGATTGTTCTAACTATGGTCGATTACCTCACTCGTTTTTGATTTTCTTAGCAAGTCTATATCCAACATAACCTATTACCAAAGAGGATATTATTCCTGCAGCTGCTGATACATGTTTGTCTTTCTTTGTTTTCTTGCTGTTTTTGTAAAGATATGACGCTACCTTTGCTCCTCCGAATGCTCCGCTTGCGAGCCCGACTAGGATCTCTGGCGCATCAAGTGCCAGATGCCCAAGCGGATTTTCTCTTGGATCCACTTTGTCCATGTGAACCAGATATTTGTCGTCATATTCTCTTATGTGTAAATTGCCATAACGATACTGCTTGTTTGCACCATTTTTGTGGCCAAGCAAAGTTTCTTCTGCCTGTTCAAGCATAAACAGCCTTAGTTCTTTGGGAACTTCAATCTCATCCCAAGTCATGATCCGCGATGCTGCTAATTGCTTATAATTCTAGTGGGTTTTAGATTGTAGCTGGTTCTTTCTTTTTTCTGATTTTTTTGAAAACTATTATGCCTGCTGCAGCTACAATTACCAAGCCGACAATACTTGGTGCATAATCAGATATTGTGGGTGTTGGCTTTTTTGTTGTGTCTTTTAGAAAGATTGTGGTGTCATAGTTCAGCAGATGCTCGTTTCGTGAGTCATCCTTGTACCTTAGTGTGATTTTGATTTTGTGTTCGCCAAATTTTGGTTCTCCGTTAAACTCCACTGGAATGTTAAATGGTACTGGAGAATCTGTCTCGATTTCATCTATGAATTCTGTTGTTTTTTTGATGTTAGAATTACCCAAGGGTTCCACTGTTACAAATCCAAACAAGGCTTTTGTGTTTCCTTCGTTGATTATTTCGCCTATCACGGTTTGTTTTCCAGATAGATCAATCACATTAACATCATAGATTTTCAGATCAATCAATCCATTAATGTAGAAATCTACATTTCTCTTAGTATCAACCTTGTCCCCATGAGCGTTAAAGTAGGTTATGTCCATCGGGGTGTGCAATGTTTCGGTGTGAATGTTTTCCGGGATGTACACCTGCAATGAGATATACTTTGATGATTTTGGCTCTATAGTTCCAACATCCCAGTTATTTTGATCAAAAACCACGTTTTCAACATTAGTAAGCGATGTCTGAGTTGAAGATATGCTATTTTGTGTATTTTCCAAAATAACTTTTACGTTTGATATTGGGGCTGTGCCGGAATTTGATATTTCTATAGATACTTTGTTGTTTTTAATAGAAGTCAGAAATGGATCCACTGCCTTTAGATTTAGAGTGCTGTCCCCAGTTACTTTGAACTTGAATTCAAAAAACTCGTTTCTCTGACCTGATTCTCGAAGCCTAGAATAGTCAACCTTTACGGTTCCAGGATATTGTTGGATAGGCATGTGTTGATCAAGGTTAACAAAAAATGTCAAAGAAAAATTACTTCCTGCCGTTGATTCGCTATCACTATCTGCCATGATTAGTGCACCCTTTCCATCTGCGGAGCTAAAACCATTAGGAAGCTGCAGCTGGCCCCTTATCCCAGTAATGTCCTGAGTTCCCACATTTGCAAACACTACGGTAAATGGAACGTTTTTGTCGCCTGGGGCTACCTCAATTTTTTGATCTAGGGTTCCAAAATAGGCATCAAGAATCTTTACGTCCCCAAATTCCCGCTTGAATGGAGACTCGTTTGAGCTGACTTGACCAAAAGCATTCAACTGTACAAATTGTCCTAGTATGAGTACCGACAATAAAGCAAGTGATTTAGAATGATTCATACTTTGATCTCCATTTCATGCGGCAAGTTATCGCCCTCAAACGCGCGGCCATCTCTAATTGTAATAACTCTATTCACCTCACCAAACTGATGTCTATCATGTGTGACGATAATGAAGGTTTGATTGAGTTTTTGTGCCATGGATTTCATTAACTGCACAATGGTTTCTGCGGTAATAGAGTCCAAGTTTCCTGTCGGTTCGTCGGCTAAAACTATTGCGGGATTATTTATCAAGCCTCTCGCTATTGCAGCTCTTTGAGCTTGTCCTCCGGAAACTTTGTTTGCACGTTTATGCATTTGGCTTTCAAGTCCTACTGCCTTCAGTAGGTTGATTGCTTCGGTCATCGCACTCTGATTTGAGTGCTGGATATTTCTTGGCAGTAAAACATTTTCTAAAACGGTAAGATCAGTCAACAGATTAGAAAACTGGAATATGAATCCAAGCTTTGAATTCCTAAATGATGAGACTTGGTTGTCGCCGAGAGTTGTTGTGTTTGTACCATCAATGAACACCTGTCCACTTGTGGGGCGATCAAGCAGTCCTATCATGTTTAACAATGTTGATTTTCCAGATCCTGAGCTTCCAACAATTAATACAAATTCGCCTCTTTTTATGGAGAACGATACATCGATTAATGCGCTAACCTTGGTATCTCCTTCACCATAAGTTTTGTTCAAGTTTTTTACTTCAAGTACACTAGACAGAGCGCATTGCCTCCACGGGTTGAAGTTTTGTAGCTTTGAATGCTGGATAAATCGAAGCAATTACTGCAAGCCCAAATGCCATGATTGCAGTCTGCGTTATTTTTGACCAGTCATAGCTCACCTGAAGCGGAAGACTTCCCTGAAATGACATCTTGGTCTCTTTTGCATAAAATGTGTAACTTAAGCCAAAAGCCGTTCCCACTCCCGCACCAATCACGCCTATAATCATTCCCTGAAACAGGAAAATAACGAGGATGTCTTTTCTTTTTGCTCCTATTGCCCTCATAATTCCTACCTCGCGGGTCTTGCTTGACACCAGCATTATCTGAATTGTTACGACTGCGAAAGCAGATGACATCATTCCAAAATAACCAATCATGTTGATCATGGCAATTCCTGATCTGAATCCACTCAGAGTTTGTTCTGCGGATTCTTCTATCGTCTCTGCCTTAAAGTCATCATTTGGAAACGAACGCAAAAAGAGATCTTTTACATCATTGGCCTTTGTGGGATCGTTTAGTTTAACAAGAATTTGACCAGTTTCTTTCTTACGATCTAGCATGTCTCGCAAAGTATCGATGTGGACAACAACATCGGAGTCAAATCCCTGTCCTCCAGGAGAACGAGCGATGCCAGTGACTATAAAACGCTTAATCTTGTCTTCACCGTGTCTATTTACTATTTTGACTTCCAGACTATCCCCAACGTTGACGCCAAGATCACGAGCTACAATTGAGCCCACAACAATTGAGTTCCGTGAAAAAACATACTGTCCGTCGTTTACTGTTTCGTGAACAGTTGATACTTTAATGTCCTGAAATGGATCCACTCCAACAACTGGAACTTGAAAATCTTGGATTATTTTTCCAGATTTGGTCACATTGATTGAAGCTGACGAAGACAGCCTAGGGGCAGCAGCTTCTACATATGGTATTCTTTCAAGCCAGTTTACCAAAAAGACGTCGGATTTTTTTGTAATGACGTCTTCTTTGTTTGTCACAAGTACGTCTCCAAATCTATAACCTGACAAATCACGAATTATTGCGTCATACAATCCCTGAAATATTACAAAATTAACATGAATTACCAAAATCCCAATGGATACTGCCATGATAGCACCAAGTAAACTGCCTTTCTTGTTTGCAAGCATTCGGGTTGCCAACTGAATCCTATAGTCCAATGACAATGTAGAAATCGTCTGATATTTAATGTATTATATACATATTCTGAATATAATAGACATTTTTATGGAGAAATAGTATTCTTTAATAAGAAACATCTGCATATGAGTAGCAAATTGGACAGATTAGACCTGAAAATCCTAGGCTCGTTGCTTGATAATTGTAGAGAATCAGACAGGCAAATAGGCAACAAGATAGGGATCTCAGGCGCTGCAGTAAAATCCAGAATTAAAAGGATGCTTCAAAATGGAATGATTGAGAACTTTACACTAAAGATAGAACCTCCAGTTTTGGGCTATAATCTCATCTATATTGTGACAACGGGTCAGAATACTGATGAAATTCTGAAGCAGGTAAAATTAATTGGTGAGCCTTTTTTCATGGTTCCCTGTGTTGGTGGAATTACAGTTTGTGGCATTGTGGTAAAAGAAGATGTGCAGCAAAAAATAGAAATTATGAAAAATCTTATGAAAGACGTTAGGATTCTTAGTATTTTTGAAGCTGTAAATCCTGGCGTAAGATCAGATTTGATAAAAACAGATCTAAAAATAATAAATCAACTCATAAAAAACCCAAGAATGAAAATTGATGACCTTGCAAAATCAACCAATCTTTCCACAAAAACAGTTGCAAGATCGCTAAAAAAATTACAAAATGATGAAGCAATCCAGTTTACGCTAATTTTTAATCCTGCAAAATTTGATCAGTACATACCGTTTGCAGTATTGGCTTGGATTGACGGAAGCCTAAATGAAACACTAAACAGATTAAAAAAAGAGTTTTCGAGCTATTTTTTGCAAAAACCATTTATTGCAAAAAACCAAATCGTGTTATTTTTGTACAGCAATAACATATTTGAGCTTGACAACATAACACAGCAGGTAAGAAACGTAAAAGGTGTGTCTATTGCGGATTTGTTTATTCCAAAAAAGATAGAACTTCCACAACAATGGATAAAGGATACTATCAAAAGCTCAAAATCCTCTGGAAAGCTGCATTTGATGTACCAGACAAATTAAATAGCATTCAAGTAAAAAATCACTAGTTGAAGAAAAAGACAATCTATGAGGGAAAAATACTCGGGCTAAACATATACGAGCTAAGCGTAAACGGTAGAAAGGTAAAACGTGAGATAATTGAGCACCGAGGAGCTGCGGCAATACTTGGCTTTGACGAAAAGGGCAAAATAATTTTGGTAAAACAGCATCGATTTCCTCATGGCTATATTCTAGAGATTCCTGCAGGTACGCTTGAAAAGGGCGAAAAGCCAGAAAAATGCGCATTTCGCGAAATCCAAGAAGAAACTGGCTACAAAGCAAAGAAGATGACGCGCCTTATCACGTATTATCCATCGGTTGGCTACAACAAAGAGGCCATACACTGTTTTGTAGCAAAAGGATTGCAGAGGGTTAGCGGTCAGACGCTTGATGAGGACGAAATCATGTCGGTAGTAAAAATAGATATGAAAAAATTGCTTGTCATGATAAAAAATGGCAAAATTATTGACTCAAAGACTATATGCGCCGTTCTGACCTATGCGCTCAAAAACAAGATTTGCTAGTTGTAGATTGGCTTTACCAGATCTGCAATGTCTGCCCAAGATCTTGAAACTTTTTCAAACATATAGATAAGATCAACCAGATCAATCGGCAATTGATTTTTCTCCTCAATTGAGGAGCGAATGTCAGATATTTTTCTCTGGAATTTTCTATGGTTTGATATTGCATCTATTGCAAGCCTTCGATTATGCTCGATAAACGCATCAATTGACTTTTGGTGTATGGTTTCAATGTCCTTTGTGAGATCATAGATTTTATGAAGATCGTTTTTGGATAGATGTGTATTAGATATGGTGTTTGCTATTTCCACCAGAGTATCACAAGCTGTTTCCAAAATGTTAGCTGCTATTCTATAGTCCAAAACATCAATGCTCTCAAGATGAAATGTGGTTGCAAGTCTTTTGTCAACCATCGTGCTACGAATTAGTCTGACAAGCAAGAAATATTGCCTGTCTACTTCATCGTCACGATTTGGAAGGGTTTGAAGATTTGATTTGTCGTCAGAAATTAATGCCAGTGAAATATCATTGAACATGCCGAGTGCGATTGAGCTGATTCGCTTGAGAATTTTGTCAGGATTTAATGTGGTCGCATCCAAAAGAAACTGGACATTTATGTTAGAAGAGTCCTCCTCTACAATCTCCATTCCAACCAATCTTCTCATGGAATTTCGAATTTTTTCTCTGTCTTCAACTGGTATGCTAGTCTTTCCTTTGATTCGAATTATGTCGTACCCAAGAAGATATGCGCCTGTGATGTCTGCAACAATGTTTTCATCCTGCGGAAGCGGATATGAGATTATTACCTCCTTTGAGGGTCGTTCTGTTTTGTTTACGGTAATCGAGATGGTGTTTTCATTTGCCTCAATCTCTACCTCATTGCTTTTCTCAAGCCTGTTTGCATCAATCCATTCTTTTGGGAGCGATACTAGGATGCTGCTTCCAATCTTTTGCAGGCGTCGAATGAATTTAGTCAATTTATACTAATATAATTAATTTAAGCCATATTCTTATATTTTTAGTAAAATTTAAACTCAGATCATGAGGGGAATGGCATTTAGTCCTGCACACATCACCGGATTTTTCAAGGCAGAGCTGGATGAAAAACAGAGGCCGGAATTCCGCGGATCGTTAGGTGCTGGTTTTTCAATTCAATCAGGTGTCACTACTACAGTAGAAATCGAGGAGTCCGATTATACTGATTTTAAGATCAAAGTAGCAGGATATCAATCCGATAACATGCAGGTATCTGAATTTGTAATAAGAGATTTTTTGAAAAACGTTGAGGGAAATTATTTTGTCAACATACATCACGACATCAAAGTTCCAGTTGGGTATGGATTTGGCTGTTCTGCCGCGGTTGCACTGTCACTTGCCTATGCGTTGAATCAAGCATTTGGAACTGGCTTTTCAAATGAAAAGCTTGGAAGAATTGCACACGTTGCCGAAGTATGTTGCCAGACAGGACTCGGCGATGTTTTAGCGTCATACCATGGCGGTTTCGAAATTAGAGTAAAAGGAGGCGCGCCTGGAATCGGCTTAATTAAAAAAATATCAACGGAATCATATTCTGCAATTATGATTTGCTTTGCCCCAATTTCGACAAAACAGTTCATGAAGGAAAGAATGTCATCCATAAACGGTCTTGGCGGAAAAATGGTAAACAGGCTTGTAGAGTCAGAAGATATCAACGAGTTTCATGATTCTTCCATAGAATTTGCAAACTATGTAAACATCATAACTCCAAAGATGAAAACCGTGATAGATGATCTGCAAAATAATGAAATAAAATGCGGTGTCGCACTGTTTGGCGAGACAATTTTTACACTGGTTCCGCAAAATTTGGAAGAAAAGGTTTTGAGCATTTTGGAAAAATACAATGACGGAATTATTATCAAATCGAAAATTGACGAACTAGGGGCAAGACTAGTTAGCTAAATGACAAATCTAATTCCAAAAAGCCATCCAAGGGCACAGTCTCTGTATGTCAGGGAAAGACTTGTCCATGCATTTGACAATGGGCTTGTGGCAAAGGAGGGCCTCATGGCTCACGGACGTGGAGAGGCGTTTGATTATTTGGTAGGCGAAAAAACATCAAAATCCGCAAAAAACGCAATAAAGGCAGCTGCACTTGCGCTTGTAACTGCAGAGTATCCAGTTATATCAGTAAATGGAAACATTGCTGGATTATGCCCAAGGGAAATAGTAGAATTGGCAAGGACAGTAAATGCAAAAATCGAGATAAATCTGTTTTATTCCAGCAATAAAAGAAAACAGAAAATTTTGAGAACGATGCAAAAAAATGGCGCAAAAGAAATTCTGGGTGTTATCAAGAAAAATTCTACTAGAATTTCCGGCCTAGATAGTGCAAGAAGAATTGTGGATAAGGATGGGATTTACATTGCGGACGTTGTGTTGGTTCCCCTAGAAGATGGGGACAGAACAATAGCGCTTAAAAAGGCAGGGAAAAAAGTCATCACGTTTGATCTAAATCCCCTATCTAGAACTGCACAGACAGCAGATATCACCATTGTCGATAATGTAGTTCGAGGAATAAAGGAGTTAATTGATACGTGCACAAAAATGCAAGGAAAAAAATTGCGCACTATGAAATTCGATAACAAAAAAAATCTTACAGAATCCATTTCTGAAATAAGAAATTACCTAGAGAAGAGGGCAAAGATTGCATAAATCGGTAAGAGACATTCTGGAAAAGAGACAGTCTGGAAAGAAAATTTCTGTAATTACGGCATATGACTATACCATGGCATCACTATGCGACAAGGCTGGAATTGACATTTTGCTTGTTGGCGACAGCGCGGGGATGGTGATGCTTGGATATGAAAATACAATTCCAGTAACAATGGATCAAATGGTTTTGTTTACAGAGGCAGTCAGTAGGGCACGCCAAAATGCACTCCTAGTGTCAGATCTTCCGTTCATGTCATATCAAGCAAGCATTAACGATGCAATCACAAATTCCGGTAGACTGGTAAAGGCAGGAGCAGACGCAGTAAAGCTTGAAGGTGGAAAAGTAGTATCAGAGACAATTCAGGCAATAGTAGAAACAGGTATTCCGGTAATGGGGCATATTGGGTTTCAGCCTCAGACCACTACGCTTGCACAGGGCTACAAGGTTCAAGGAAGAACAAAAGATGCCGCTGTGAGACTGATTGAGGACGCAAAGGCGTTAGAAGAGGCAGGCGTATTCAGCATAGCCTTGGAAATGGTAACAGATGAGGTATCGAGGATAATTTCAGAAACAGTTTCCGTTCCTACAATTGGAATCGGTTCTGGGAAATATTGTGACGGTCAGGTACTTGTTGTTCATGATGTTTTGGGCATGTATGATAAGCTGAAACCAAAATTTGTAAAACAGTATTTGTCACTATCAGATCAAATAACAAAAGCAATATCAAACTATAGAATAGATGTTGAATCCGGGAAATTTCCTACGAAGGAAAACTGGTTTTCAATGGACAAATCAGAGCTTGAAAAGTTAAGAAAAGAAATTGACAAGTAAACACCCATCTTTAGATATCGTAGAGTCCCACGGAACTGAACTGTCAGGAAGAAAAATTGTTTTGTGTATTGCGGGAAGTGTTGCAGCATACAAGTCACTAGAGCTTGCAAGACTTTTGATGAGACACGGTGGAGACGTGACATGTGTTGCAAGTAACGCAGTAACTAAACTAATCCAGCCCGATTATTTCAAATGGGCAACAGGAAACGAAGTAATTACAAAGCTTACCGGTAACTTGGAGCACATTCGCCTCGCCGACTACAAGCAATCAGATATCATCATAGTGTATCCAGCTACTGCAAATACGCTTGGCAAGCTTGCAAATGGGATTGATGATACTCCGATATCGACTGTTTTGACCGTTGGGTTTGGTGCCAAGATTCCAATTTTGATGGCACTTGCAATGCATGAGGCAATGTATGAAAATTCTGCAGTCCTTCGCAATATTGAATTTCTCAAGGATAAAATCGAGTTTATTTCGCCGCAGATGATTGAAGGAAAGGCAAAGGCTGCTGAGCCTGATGATGTCTTGGAATATGTTTTGAAAAAGTTTGGGCACTCTCCAGTGTTAGACGGAAAGAGAATTCTGATTACTGCAGGACCAACAATAGAATACATTGATCCCATTCGCGTAATTACAAATCAAAGCACAGGAAAAACAGGAGTATTGCTTGCATCACAGCTCGTTTCTGCAGGAGCAAGAGTTACACTGGTGTATGGTCCAGGAAGTGAAGAACCGCCGAAAGGAGCCAAAATTGTACGTGTCAGAACAGTAAATGAAATGTTTGATGCTGTAAAAAAAGAAATGAAGAGTATGAAATTTGATATTGTGATTCTTTCTGCGGCTGCGGCAGATTACACCACACAAAAAACAAAATCGAAAATAAAAAGCACGAAGGAGAGATTAGTCATAACACTGCAAAAAGCTCCAAAGATCATAGATCATATTAAAAAAATGCAGCCAGATGTCTTTCTTGTAGGATTCAAGGCAGAAACCGATATTTCCAAAAAATCACTCATCGAGGCTGCAAAAAAGAAGATGACGGAATCAAAGGCTGATCTAATAATTGCAAACGATGTTGGTGCCAGATATCAGAAAAACCCAGAATTGAATGAAGTTTTTATCATAGACAATTTTGGCAAAGTTATAGGATCAGGGCATACAACGAAGCTAAGAATCTCAAAGTTTATCAGAAAGCAAATCGAAAAAAAGTTTGCTTGAATTATTTTAATAGAGCAATAGCTGTTTTTGCAATGCTTTCAGTTTTACTAGTCAATCCTACTTCCTCTTTTGCACAGGAAAAGTTTGATTCTGCACAACTTGGATTTGGAATGCCAGACATTGTAATTACGCCAACATCAGGTCCTGCTGGAACTGAAATTGAGATCAAGGTCAAAAATATGCCTCCACCCCCAAAGGGAAATGATCCTAGAATTGAATTTTTTATGTACTTGCCTTTTGTCACTGCACTTGGGGACGATAATGTAAAGAATAATTGCGATGGAGAACATTGCATTCCTTTGTATTCATTCGAAGAGATAAACGCGGACAAGGTTGCACCAAAAACAATTACGTTTGCATTGTTTAGTGATCAAAATCCAAAACCTACATTACAAAATGGTTTGATGGAATCGGTGTGTGATGTGAAAATTAATGGGCAAACGGTCGAAAGATATAGTACTGTTTGCATAGACAAAAATCAACCGCTTGGGAATTATGAGATCAAGTTTGCGTGGGGAATTCAACGCTCAAATCTATTTGATATAAAAAAGACGATTACCTTTACAGTAACAGAAAGCGTTACAGCTCAGAGTGAAAAATTACAAAACCCTGATGACATCATATTTGACCAATACAAAAATGGTGAAATAACTGAAGAAGAATTTGTGAAACAATTAACTAGTCTTGGATATGACGCAAATGGCATAAGACAGGCAAAAGCGCTTTTGGGAAAATTACCGCACCAACAGGGCTCGTTTTCTCCTGAACAGAAACAAGCAGTAGAAGAAGGAATCAAAAAAGCAGAAGAACAAAGTAAACTAGACAGAGAACAGTCTGAAAAAACAACAGAAAGTTTTGTTGGCCAAGATACAATTCCAGAAAAAATGGATTCGGAAGAAAAAACTACGGTGAAGGAGGAGAAAAAATCTGGCGGATGTCTCATTGCAACTGCGGCATATGGAACTGAGATGGCATCTCAGGTACAACTACTCAGGGAGATACGGGACAATGTGTTGTTCAGCACTAACTCTGGCACCGGATTTATGACTAGTTTTAATGCAATATACTATTCTTTTAGCCCAACTATAGCCGACTGGGAAAGACAAAGTCCGATATTCAAGGAAGTTGTAAAGACTGCAATTGCCCCAATGCTGTCAACGTTATCAATACTAAACTATGCCAGTATAGATTCTGAATCAGAAATGCTTGGATATGGCATTGGAATCATGTTGCTAAATATTGGAATATACTTTGTTATACCTGCCATAGTGATTACCAAGACTAGAAAGTATTTCAAAGATTAATTTTCGTTGCAAATAGTTTGGGTTTGCTCTCGCAGAAACTGCATCAGATAGTATTGTCCGCCTGCGCCCTTGCCTGAAATACCGGAATTCTTCCATCCAACAAAGGGTTGAGATTGCACCATTGCTCCAGTAGTTGCAGAAGCTGCTCTGTTTGCATATGTTACACCTGCTTCAATTTTGGAGAAAAATTCATCAATTTGCTTTCTATCTTGACTGAATACGCCTGCAGTGAGACCATATTCTGATTCGTTTGCTTGTTTTATCGCATCATCAAAGTTTTCAAATTCTTCAATGCACAAAAATGGCAAGAACAGTTCTTCTTTTATCAATTGATGATTTAGCGGTAAATTTGTCACAATTGTCGGTTGGACATAGTAACCATTCTGGTATATTCCATCTTTTAGAATCTCACCACCGCAGATTATTTTTCCATCCTTTTTTGCAAGATTAACAGCTTTTTCGAATTTTTGTTGCGCTGCATCATTTATGATCGGTCCTAGATAGACGTCTTTTTCCCATGGTTTTCCAATTTTTATCTTCTTTACTTTGTCAACAAGTTTTTCAGTAAATTGGTTTGCGATATTTTTTTGCACGTAAACGCGAGAGCAAGCGCTACATTTTTGTCCGCCATAACCAAATGCGGCCCTCAAAACTCCATCGGTTGCCTTTTCCAAATCGGCAGATTCCGTTACTATTACAGGATTCTTTCCCCCCATTTCCGAAATGAATGGTCTTGGAGATTCGCGTGTAAATGTCCTAAATCCAGATATTCCCACTTCTTTTGATCCTGTGAATGCAATTCCGCTAATTAGGGGACTTTCAACTATTGCCTGCCCTACTATTCCGCCCCTGCCAGTGACTAGATTTATTGCAGCTGACGGGATTTTTTTATAAATTGTATTGACAAATTGGAATGCAGAAATTGGTGTATCACTTGCTGGTTTTAGCACAACTGCATTTCCCGTGATCAATGCGCCGCTACTCATACCAATTGCAATAGCAGATGGAAAATTAAATGGAGAAATTATTCCCCAAACTCCATACGGCTTTAAGACACTCTGAGTTCTTTCTTTTGGGTTTGCGCTCTTGGTTGGCCTTACAAATCCATAATTTGCTTCCAGCTGTTCTGCATAAAACCTAAGAAAGTCTATTGTTTCGTCAATTTCCCCCATTGCCTCGGTTCTGTTTTTGCCATTTTCCATGCTTACTATTGTGGCAAGTGTGAATTTTTGTGCTGAAAATTGGCCTGCCATGTCTCGAAATATTGAAACGCGTTCTTGGTATGGAGTTTGGCTCCATTTGTAAAAAGATTCGTGGGCAGATTCAATTGCCATTTTTGTCTCTTCTTTTGTTGCAAGTGGAAACTTTCCTAGAATGATTTTTGTGTCAGAGGGTGATTTTACCTCAAAAAGATCGTCCGAAAATACTTCTTTTCTCCCAATTATCATTGGATAGGTTTTTCCTAGTTCCTTTTGGAATGATTCCAGCGCCTGATCAAATTTTTTGTGAAATTCGTCAGTTGTGTTATTTTTTACTGCATTTGCCCAAGTATTCTCGTTCTCAATCAAGCTGTATGGTTTACCATATCATCCAATAAATTGATTTAGCTATTTAGAAAAAATTTAGGCAAACTCTAGTGCTTCTGGTGCACAGTGCTTGTGAACCCAAGTGCCTGATCCGTTTTTAGCTATCTCTTTTCCTGGTGAGATCTGATCCCCACATTCAACGCAGGAGGTTTTGAACTTTGCTTTCATAATTCTGGTATGCTTTGGATTCTTTATCAATGGTATTATTGATCAGATGTTGATCAATAGTTAGCTAAAAATCACACAGTCTACAGTTATAAAACAACATCTTTTGCTCTCATCAATGCAATTTGATTCTAACGGAAATAGAATACGGACTGGTGCCAATGTTTCAGATGTAGATTTCAAAAAAGCAAGTATGCGAGAGCCGCTTTCCCTAATGGATGCGCTGGATCTGGTCGGGAAATATGCTGGAAAAGAACCGACACAAAAGCAACGGGATATAGTAAAAAAAATCCAACACGCAATAGAATCAGGATACAAGAAAATTCTTCTTTCTGCTCCGACCGGAACTGGAAAGAGCTGGATTGCGATTGCATTATCGTTATATCTAAAATCCTCTACTGTTTTGACTTCCACAGTTCTCTTGCAGGATCAGTACAAAAATGAGTTTGGCTTTTTCAATACTGTTCGTGGAAAAAAACGATTTCTATGCGAGCAGTCAAATCGGGTTTTTGATTGCACGCAAGGATATTGTAATGACTGTGCATACAGGCCGCAGCCAGAGTCATATACCATATTCAAGCGCGGAACCATGGCCGAAACAATATCAGGCGATGATCTTCCAAGAAAATGCCCGTACTATGACCAAATTGAGATAGGGAAAAAATCAAGCTTTGTTGCATACTCTTACGCATCGTATCTTTCGCATCTTCTATCGGGAGAAGAAATGCCAAAAAGAAAGCTGCTAGTGTGTGATGAGGCACATGAGTTAGACGAAGAGCTTGCAAACCAGCTTGCAACTAATCTAAACGGATTCTATGGTGAGATTCTAGGAATAGAGATGCCCAAGTTTTCAGTTGATTCTGATATTGACAGTATTAAAAATTATGTAAATTCATTTTCAGATACATTTCAAAAAAGAGAGTCAGTTATGAAAAATTGTGCCGAACATACATTATTCTTACAGTCAGAAGACCATATCAAAAAACATCATTTCTGCATAAGGCATGGCGTCAAAATCAAAGACGATTGCACTTCTTGTGGAAAGGTGCGAGAATACATCAAGACAAAGGAATTCCTAAAATGTAAGGAACATGTTGACTGCGAAAACGATCACAGATACATTAACCATTTTGTGCTAAACGAGTTGAAAAATTATACTACAAAGATGAAGATTTTACAAAAAGGATTATCGTCATCTGATCAAAATTACATCATCACTGATATCCAATCAAAAACACAAGACCAAGGAAGAAACCGTCCATATAATTTTGATGAGATAACAATCAAGCCCTGGCACATACACTGGTTTATGGATGAGCTAACAGGAAATTTTGACATTACGCTGTTCATGTCTGCTACAATAAATCTGGAACTATTCTGTAAGGAAACTGGATTCAAAAAGGAAGAAGTTTTCTTTATCAACGAAGACTCTAACATTCCGAAAGAAAATAGGAAGATTGTTTTCCTTAAAACAGAATATGTGGAATCTGGCGATACGGAGTCTGTTCTTCCGCAAAAGATAATCGCGCAAATTGAGGCTATTTTGAAGATTAGGGCAGAACAACGCGGAGTAATTTTGCTTACAAGTTATTCCCAGATGGACTATATTTTGGAAAATATTGCGCCACATCTAAAATCAAGGTTGCTCCCCCTGTACAAAGGTCAGGACAAAGGAGAAGCTCTCCAACTTCACCGAAACACAAAGAATTCGGTTTTGATATCACCGGGATTGGAATCTGGTGTAAATTTGCCTGATGACGAGAGCAGATTTCAGATTATTGTGAAAGCCCCATACTATCCGACCATGGACGATATGAGAATGAAGAAAATTTACAATTCAGAACATGATCATCGCAGATATTATTTGAAATCTGCATTTAGGCTATTACAAATGGCTGGACGATCAGTGAGACATATAGACGATTATGCAATGACATATGTTTTGGATTCAAAGGCAGAAAGAATGGTATACCACCAGAAAAACGATCTACCAAGATGGTTTATCGAAGCGTGTGATGGCATCTCTTTTGCAAAATAATTATAAAATTTTTTTCATCAAACAAAAAAGCATTCTTTTATCTAAGTCTTCCATTTGAAGTTTGATTTTTTGTTGAGCCAAGATTTGAATTCTCTTCGAATTTTGCTCATATCCTTTGTTTTGTATATGGTACAAAATGTTTCTTATTCCAGTTTTTGTGCCATTCAGATAACCAACTTGTAACACATCATTATCTATTTCAGAGTCATTCCAGATCCCAACTGCCAAAGTTTTCTTGTTTTTTATAAAAACAAGTATTTTTTTTTTTGATTAGCTTTGTTATTGAGAATTTATCAATTGTAAACCATTTCCATGATTTTGAATATGTAGAGTCAGCAAGATTTTCAATCTGCTTTGGATTGGAAGATAGAACTATTCGAGATTGTCTTTTTCGTGGTTTTAGATTGTACAAATACCATTTGTCCTCTATGATATAACCAAGCGACTTTGCGAGTCTAATTGATTTTTTATTGCTGTTTGATATGATCATTCTTGAAATTTTATGATGTTTTCTTTTGGCAATTTGTTCAGCTCTTAAAACAAGGCTGCGTCCATATCCTTTTTGTCTGAATCTTGGGTTGATTCGTAATCCCTCAATCCAGACTTGGTTTTTTGAAAACGAAGCATGACAGACACCGATTGGTTTTCCTTTGTGTTCCATCGCAAGAAATGCTCCATCCTTGAGCCAAAAATCCCAGACATTTGCAATATAGTCAACCCCAGAGTATGGGCTTTGACAAAAATCCAAGATTGGTTTTTTATCAGATTTGGTAGCTTTCCTAATTCGCAACTCTATGATTTAGGATTTGGTGAATTATGTTTCTTGTCATTTAACATTGCTGATGGAATTCTTTACGGTATCATGTTTTGTCTTTGTACTGGTTGTCGGTTTTGCTTTCACAGCTGGTTTTGTCTTTGTACTGGTTGTCGGTTTTGCTTTCACAGCTGATTTGGGTTTGGGTTTTTCTGATTTGATTTGCTTTGTCTTGTCTGATTTTGTATTTTTTTGTAATTGAGCTTTTTGGACTAGATCTTTTGGTTTTTTGTCATTGCTATTCATATCTAAGGATTCAGTTAGATTAATGTGAAGTTCTTTTGCAGAGGCGGAGGTCACCAGCAAAACAGAAAGAATACACGCAATTACACCTAGCAGAAAAAGATTGTTCAAGTGAAGAGTGTTAAGGAATTTTGGGGATAAATTTTCTGATCGCTGATTTTATTTTGACATTGACAATGTACCATAATTGAATCTCTTTGCAAGTACTTGATTTATTTTTCTTGCAATTTGCTTAAAAGCTAGATGTATGATTTGTACGAGATTATTAAATACAAAATTACGCATGCGTACCTGATTTGAGCACAAAACAATTACTGCTCTTCCCAATTCTGATCGCTTTTGTGCTTATTCCTGCTTTTG
>SCVO01000088.1 GCA_004322465.1 Candidatus Nitrosotenuis sp. | reverse complement strand
CTTTAAGCAAAGCCTGATGGACGTAGTGCACCAGTTTAGCTGAGCCAGGTTCACAATTATGGCTGATTTCAATTTTTTAGAAGATTTGGCAAAAAGAGTCAAGTCTGAGCGAGTTAACCTGCATCAGGTGGATGAGGAGCTAAAGTCAGTAAACATGCGGCTGCACGAACTTCCACTGAAAAAGCCAACCGAGTCAACGTTTGCAAAAATGATAGGCGTCCAATATGAGGACCAAATGGAGCAATTAGAAAAAATGAAGCAAAGCCTGGAATCACAAAAAGATCAACTTGCAACTTCAATCAAAAAAGACACTGACACGTTCATCACAGAAATGAGCTCCCCGGAATTGGTAATCCCTCTTGATCCAAAACCGGTGTTCCGGGATGGAAACGTCTTGTTCCATTACCGTGATTCTGCAAAATTTCAGAATCTATTTGATTTTCTTGGGGAGCTGCTTGGTCTGAGCACACCGCTAGTTGTAAAAGACGTACTGCTTTCATCGTCTGAGATAATTGTCAAAGTCTCAAACGAGTACGACGCAAAACAAAAATTCATCAGCGGAATAAACGAGATACAAAAGACTCTGACTATAAAGAAAAAATAATTCAACAAAAATCTGCTCTGTAATTGCTTAGTTTTTATTCGTTAGAGCTTTACAAATCCTGTTGCAAAATAAAACTCTCCTTCTTGCAATTGTAATAATTATCAGCCCTGTATTGTTTGCACTGGCGGTATATCCTAACACGTTTAGCCTAAGCTGGAATCAGGGGCGCGGAGGGTTTCTTTTTGCAATGGCATTCATTGTGGCAGAGCTAATTGGGATCAAACTCCAAGTGTCCAAAAAAAGAGTACTCGCAACAATTCCGCTTGCTGCCGCAGCCATCGCTTATCTTGTGATGCGCGAACACGGGCTAAAGGACTATCTTGTAAAAGTTGCACCTCAGTTTAACGTCCATCTGGTGGATTCGTGGACATGGATGTGGGACTTTATCATTATGGCAATATTTCTGATTGCCGTGGTGAGCATACTGTTTGGAAAAAAATGGATACGCATCTCTCCTGCAGGGCCGATCTTTCTTAGCGGCAGTGCGGCAATTCTGTCTCTTGACGCATTCTTTCCGTATGATACGCTTGGACCGCTTCAATACGTTGTCCCGTATTTAGTAAAAGTGAATGTTTGGATAATCAACCAACTGCATCTTGGAACTGCGATTGCCAAAGAAAATCTGATGCTACTCAGAGGCGAACACGGGCCAATGGCACTGCAGGTATTTTGGCCATCCGCCGGCGTTCACAGCATTATAATTTACTCTCTTGTCATGATGGCGTTTTTGCTAAAAATGAACATAGAGCGAAAACGCAAGGCGGCATACTTTGTCATTGGCATACTTGGAACAATTGGAGTAAACATGATCCGAATATTCTCCCTATCGATATTCGTGCTCAAGGTTTCTACTGATCCAAGCAAGTTTGAGGAATTCCATGGGGTTGCAGGCGAAATAATGTTCTTGCCTTGGATTTTCATATTCTTGCTTATTGTGACCTCCATTGAAACAAAACGAATGAAGAAACTCGCCGCTTAAAAGAAATTAGTAAGCGAGCTTTGACCTTGCAAATCTGAGAGTTCTGAAATTTTTACTCCCAATCTTCTCACATTCAGTGTTTGGTCAATCAAAGCCTCTTCTAACAGCTGGTGCGCCGTTTTTTTTAATTCGTCAAGACTAAATGTTGGGTTTTTGAGCATTCTTGACTTTGTCTTGCTTGATAAATCTGATTGAACAAATTGGATTCCGACTGACTTGAACATCTTTTTGTTTTTAACCGCTGCCTCATGAACGTCCGTACATATTTCTTCAAGGCTATTTGCAAGAAAACCAAATTCCTTTGAATCCTCTTTTAGTGTGATGATTCTGCTGTACTGTATGGTTGGCTGTCTTGCCGCTACTGGCTCATCATCTATTCCTCTTGCAGCATTGTAAATGTATGATGAAATCTTTCGACCAAACATTTTGTTTAGAGTAAAAATGTCGACTCTGCGCAACTCTTCAATCGTGTTCAGCTTCATCTCGTGGAATTTCTCTTCTGTGACCTTGCCTATTCCAGGAATTTCGCTTACCTTGAGTGGTCCAAGAAATGATTCTATCTTCTGCGATTCTATCACGGTTAACCCATCAGGTTTTTTATGGCTTGAGGCAATTTTTGAAACAAGTTTGTTGGGAGATACGCCAACTGAACACGTCATTTTGATTTCTTGTCTTATGTGGTTTTTGAGTTGTTGAGCAAGGTGACTTGCATTTTTGAAACTGTTTTGTGTTCTCTTTGTCACATCAAGATATGCCTCGTCCTTTCCCACATACTCAAAAACATCTGCATGGTTTTTCATTATTTCCATTGCCTTTTCGGAAATGTCTGAATAATACGAAAAATCCGCCGGCAAAAAAACTGCATCTGCTATTTGTTTTAGCCTGGCTTTTGCGAATTTAATCGGCATGCCTGATTTTACGCCGTATTTTCTCGCAATGTAATTCGCGGTTGCTATTGCGCCACTATCGCCGCCTCTATCAGAAAATATGCAGACTGCAACGGGCTTTGTTCTCAGATTAGGATTCCTAATCTCTTCACACTGGGCAAAGAAATAATCAAAATCAACATGAAGAACGATTCTTTCTGTCATGATGTATGATATGTGAAAAAATCCTTATTATAATATCGAATCATTCTAAGAATCTAAATATCGATGCACGCACTACTAGTTGTGGCTTATCCGTTATCTGTTGACGAAAATGGCATCAAAATGAAGCCGGAGAACATGGAAAAAGAAAAAATGTATTACTGCCTTCATGACGATAAGGTGATTTTGGTCTACAAAGACGATCAGGAATTTCTTAACTGTTACGAAGTTGAAGAGAAAGAATTGGTCGAATCTGTCAAAACATGTTCCAATCCAGACGAGATTGAAACAATTATAGAAAATTATATTCAAAAAGAAAACATCAAACATTAAATAAACGCCGAAGGACAGAAACAACCTAAGGCCAAAACAAAATGAGCGAAGACACACCTACTGAAGCCGAAGAAATCTTTACCGAATCCCAAAAACTCAAAGATAACACTGATGCAGTAGACGAAACAAAACCTGAAGACGAAGATGATTCAAGAAAGACACGCGACGTGATTTTTGTTGGAACAAAGCCAATCATGACCTATGTTACTGCTACACTAACTCAGCTCTCAACGCAATCATTTGTGACAATAAAGGCGAGGGGTCAAAGAATCACGCAGGCAGTTGATGTATCTCAAATGATCGTAAAACGCATGAATACTGTGGGATACAAAATAAAAGACGTTCGTATCGCATCTGACTCGCTCTTATCACAAGATGGGAAAACAAGAAACGTCTCCACAATAGAAATTGACATTACAAAAGAATAGGAAAATTGTCATTCTAATGGGAATCACCGTGATTGCAGGACTTGTTTTGATTCAAACATTTGATTCATGTTCGTTAAGGCAACTCTCAATAATGTCGGAAATTGAAGAATACAAAAAACTACAGGATCCTCAACAATGCGTGATTCTGGTGGATAAAATCGTAAATTTGAACACTCAGTGCAACACAGAGTTTGATGTCATTGACTGCGGTTAGACTTGTAAGATGAACGATATCCCAAAATAAATCAGAATAAGGTTAATTCCGATCATGCACATTTTGTATCTCTTGTTTGAAAGAAACACCTGTCCTCGTGAAGAAAGAAACGAAACCAAAACAAGCCATGCATAATCCATCCATATGTGTAGGCCAAACATTATCAAAATTCCCGATATCGACCACAACAAAAGAGCATCCGAAATAAGCTTAAACCCAATGGTAAACCACCATATGAGAAAAAATGGATTCAATCCAGTTAGGAGTATGCCTGTAAGGAATGAGCCGTATTTTGATTTGGATTGTGCGGGATCATTTTTTAATACTGATCTAATCTGCATTCCTGCAAATCCAAAAAGACTCAGGGCTCCCAAAATCCCAATTAAAATCCTAAACTGCGGCATTGCTCCAAGTGACAAAACTCCAAGCCCAATCAAAATGACAAGCGGTAATTCTATCAGTGTGTGACCTAACGCTATTTTGAGCCCTGCCCTTGCACCGTGCCTTATGCCGTTTGTAATTGTCGCTACAAATAATGGCCCAGGCGACATCACACCGGATGCCGAAATTATGACTACTGCGATACCGAACTGGAAAAGATCCTGCATGTACTAGCCATACATTGATTCTTTTAGGGCACTTGTTTCCTTTTCTCTTTCTCTGATTTCCTTTTCTACTATCTCTGTCTGTTTTTGCATTAGCCCAAGATCACATGATACTCCTGGCAAAATCTTTGACATTGCCATGCAAAGGCGTAAACTGGACCTGAAATCAGGACCTGATTCGTCCACATCAACTAGAACAACTGCTACGTCTTGACCGCTTAGCATTCCCTCATTGAGCAATGCTCCTGGAACTCCCGGTATGGTGCCATTTTGCAATACTATCATGCCTGCTTGCTTGATCTTTTCTCTTGCCGCGGGTGTACTGCCTGCAGCTATTACTTGGTCCTTGTTCTCTGTTTGGACTCTTATTGGCGCGCTACTGACAACTAGCGAACACTTGTGTTTTTTTGCCCATCTTAGCATCAATCTTGCAACTGACCTGTGATGCGGATCACTGATTGTCAGATAAGATGTAAAAACTCCCACCTTGAGCCCCTCATTTACAAAAATACGCGTGGCATAGTTCGGCACTCCGTCTTTGATTATGGATACGGTTGGAAAATCAAGCGAGTCAACAAATCCGACAAGCTCGTATGGGGATGCATGCATTAACGATTCGCTTGCAATCGCACTTGTGAATCCAATTGAAGGAAATCCATCAATTAGGAATCCTCCCTCTATGTTGATTGGCTTGAGCTCTTTAATCCAAAGGCGCGGAAGCATAAGTGAATATTCAAAATTAATACTGATATACTTTTACCGAAATCTCGCTGAATTCTGAGATTTGACAGTAAAGCCACATCGTGTATCTTGCGGCGTTTTGGGTCACAAAACCATCCTGATGTCTAGGTGAACTTTTGGTGGTCGGAAAACCTGCCTTTGCGACTTTTCTCGTATTTTGTCAGGTCGAATTTTTGCGCTTTTGCAGATTCGCCCTTTAGAGCAAGCACGTTTGGTATCATCACATTGTCGTTCTCATGTAGGTCCACAATGAGGCTGTTTCCGCCAAAGCGATTGTTTTGTACATTTGCTGCAAGTATTGGGATGCGGTTTTCTAGTGCCCTGACCTGCACATACATGCGCCACGGGGCGATTCCTCTTCTGACTATCCTTGAGGGGGAAAACAAAACCTGGGCTCCTTTCTTCACTAGGCTCTGCGCAACGTCTGAAAACACCATGTCGTAGCAAATTATTATGCCAAACTTGCAGGCGGTTCTGAATACCTTGGTTTTTGTGCCTGGCTTGATTAGGCCTCTCTCATAGCCAAACGGGTGAATTTTTTCCTGTACCCCAATAATCTCGCCAGTTGGGCCTATTATTGGAGATGAAATGACTTGACAATTTTTTCTTTTCTCGTAAAATGCGCCTGGAATGACAGTCATGGAATGATCTTTTGCGATTTTTTTGAACCTTGAAAACTCGACATCAAAACTGACAATCTTGTTTTCCCTTAACCATTGTTCTGGAAGACAGACGATGTCTGCCTCTTGTCTTCCGAGTCTTTCTAACAGTTTGGAAATTGCGGTAATGCCCGCTTCATTAGAGTCATGCGTGCGAGTCTGAACTAAGCCTAGCTTTACCAAGCACCTCTGTTTTAGCCTTGGCCTAATTATACGTAAACGGGATCCCCAAGTTAACATTGTTCCATAATTGATTATATTCGCTAATCCCCCATTATGCCATGGAAGGTCGCAAGTTCCAACTAGGATTAGTTGCATGTATTTTGGGCTTGACACTGATCTTAAGCACAGGCACTCATCTCTCTGCTAGCCAAGCGTACGCGATAAACGAACTCAAAACCGTTTCCGCATTAGAAAAGCAGGCTGCGGAAAAAAAGATGAAAGATGATGAAAAAAGGAAGCCAGTGCAAAAACCCGCAAAGACATACTCGATATCTGACATTCCGGCAAAAAATAAGGCTGTAAAGCAAAAACACATGACAATACGCAAGGCACAACTTGTGGCAGCCGCAAAACTACACTGATCGTGCCCATTACAACTTTTTTCGTATCATATCAAAAAAACCCGTTCCAAACTAAACAAAACAGCATAATTTAGTCAACTAAACTTGTCAGTATTTGATTAACAAACCAGTTTCTGAATGGTAATCATTGGTTCATATCAAAAAGGTTGACATTTTTGGCTTCAAATCATTTGGATTTACAAACAGTACTGTAAACTTTGAGCCTGGGCTTGTATCGATCTCAGGTCCAAACGGATCTGGTAAAAGCAACATACTTGACGCGATAATTTTTGCGCTAGGTGAAAACCGGCCGAAAATAATGAGGGTTGACAAGCTACGATCTCTTATACACGACATTGAGGGAACGCGACGCGGTCCAAAGATGGCACGGGTAAGCCTACAGTTTGACAATTCTGACAGAAAGATCCCAGTTGATTCCAACCTTGTCGTAATAACCCGAGAAATGGATGAGCAGGGAGAGAACACTTACTATCTAAACCAAAAGCAAACAAACCGAAATCAAATTCTCGATCTTCTGGAGGTTGCAAATGCAAGCCTGAGCCAGCTTAACGCCGTACAGCAGGGAACAGTTACCAGAATCTCCGAGTTCACCGCAGAGGAAAAAAGAACCGTCATTGAAGATCTGATTGGACTTTCCTACTTTGATGAAAAAAAGTCAGAGTCGATCAAGCAGCTTGAGGATGCGGACAGGCGACTGGAAGTTGCCTTGGCACGAATGGACGAAATTAAAAAACGAATTGACGAGCTGGAAGTTGAGAGAAATCTAAAGTTGAGATATGAGCTGATAAACCGAGAACTTGGGCGACTCCATGCGATATCCGCATCAAACAAAATGAAGGTGATCCAAACTGAAAAACTATCGAAAGAACGCAGTATGAACTCGCTCGTATCTGAGACAAAAAAACTTGACGAGGAAAGATCCGCAATAAAAAAGGAAATCTCAGAACTGGAGGCACAAAAATCGTCATTCATGGCAGAGGCAAATGCCTACAACCACGCAAAGGCCGCAATTGACTCGGATCTTAGTGCTGCAATGCAGTTGTATGAGAGTGCCAACACTGAAACCATAACAAAAACAAGAAGACTAAACCAGATTCAGATGCGTCTTCCGGAAATTGTAACGGAATTAGAAGCATTACACCAAGCAAGGCTTGCAATAGAGTCGCAAATTGCTGAACAAAGAGCATCACTTGCACAAATCAGGGAGGAAAAAAACCAGATCTATCAGGAAGTAAAGTCAATCGAATCAGAAATGTCCCAAGTGTACCGACAACAGGCGCAAGTCATTGCACAGAGAAAAGAAGTTGATACAAAAATCCAAAGCCTAACGACAAAGCTGAACCACGCAAAAGTAACCTTTGGAAAAATTAATTCCGACATACAAGATATCAAAACAAAAATTGAAGGCAATCAACAAAGGCATACCGACATAATAGACGAATCAAAAAAACTCGAATTACTCAAAATAAGACTGGAGTCAATTAGGACAAATCACAAGGACACAATAACTGAATTGAAATCAAGAATTTCAACTCAAACGACGAAACACGCAAGAATTGAAAACGATATTGAGGAAATTTCGATTATCTTGGAAAAGGCAAGCCGGGCTGCGGCGCAATATGACGCAAAAATCAAAGTAGTCAAGGGAATAATGCATGAGGATTACACAATTGCAAACCTCAAAGAGCACAGTACAGAGCTCGGAATAGAGGGACTGGTCTATGAGATGATATCCTGGGATAGGGAATATGAGCGCGCTGTCCTAGCAGGTGCGTCTGACTGGATCAAGTCTTTTGTGGTTAAGGATTTTGCAACGCTTTTGAGCTTGGCTGAAGTTGCGCGAACAAGAAAACTGCCAAAGCTGAAGATAATTCCTCTGGAGGCAATTCCTAACTTCCGCCTAACTTTGCCAAACGACTCCTCCGTTGTTGGAGTGTTGTCTGACTTTGTAAAATGTGATGAAAAATACGCGCCGCTCAAGACATTTTTGTTTGGAAACGTGGTTCTGGTGAACTCTAGAGATGCTGCAATACGCATCTCCAGGTCTGGCTACAAGACTGTGACTCTTGAGGGCGAATTCTTTGAGGCAAAGGCAAGTGCGGTAATCATTGACATAAATTCCAAAATTTCAAAGCTTACAAAAATAATCTCGATGAGCACCTCAGTTGACGGCCTCATTCAGTCAATTAACTTGCTCAAAAAATACATACAAAACAAGAGGTTTTCGCTAAAAAAAGTCGAGGGCATAATCCAGAACTATCAAAGCCGACTCTCAATCTCTGAAACCGGGCTCTCAAACGCAGATATGAGTTACTCTGATCTAAAGTTCAAGATAACCTCGATTGACAAGATGAAGTCTCAGCTTGAAACTAGAATAACCCAGCTGGAGAGGAATCATGAAAGACTTCGTATGGATCTTGCCAAGGAGGAATCATACCTGGCGTCGCTTGAAGAAAGGATCTCACTTGTGCACGATAACTATGCAGACGGGGAAAACAACCGTATTGCAGGTGAGCTTAACAGACTAAATGAAACGCGCACAACTGTCATGGCAAGACAATCTACCATCATAAACGAACTTCGTGAAAAGGAATCACAAGTTGCAACTCTGTCTGCGCAGGAGCTTGGCGAAAAAACAAAGATGCGAAATCTGCATGAAGAACAATCATCACTGAACCATGAAAAGCATGAAATTGAATCACGGCTCAACGTGTTGGTAAAAGAAAAAGACACCGCAAATGAAAACCTGGTAAAATTAAGAGAAAAAGAACAGGAATTAATCTCAACATCTGGTACCTCAATATCAAAACTGCAGGAATTTGACGAGCTGCTTGGCAAGCTAAACGATCGGGAGAGATTCTTTATACGCGAAATCAACTCGCGCGAAAGGCAATCCGACTCTCTCTCAAGAGACATCCGCGATATTGTAGAAAGTGAGATAAAAATCCAAAAAATTCTTGAAAAATATGGCTACGAAGAGATCACTGAAACGTTTGAGGTTGACTCTATGTTGCACTCACTTGAATCTGAGATGAATTCTCTTGCATCGAAGCTTAACGCAAGTGCTCCTGAAACCTACCTCGAGATATCTCACGGATACCGTTCAATGTCTGATAGAAAGAACGAATTAGAAGAAGAAAGAAATGCCATCGTCAAATTTATTGAAGAAATTGACAAAGACAAGCGCCAGACGTTCCTTGATGCATTTGACAAGGTGGACAAGGAAATCCGCGAAGCCTTTAACACCATGACTGGGGGGCAAGCTTGGCTTGAATTACAAAACGAAGATGATATCTTCAATTCTGGAATATCTTATTTGATCCAATTCCCAAACAAGCCAAAAAGAGAATCGACGTCAATTTCCGGTGGAGAAAAAACACTTGCAGCAATTGTATTTGTCTTGGCTTTGCAGAAGCTCAAACCCTCCGTGTTTTACCTCTTTGATGAGGTTGATGCACACTTGGATGCTCCTAATGCTGAGAAATTAGCCAAAATAATAGAGCAGCGCTCAATTGGAAGCCAGTTCATCATGGTGTCACTTAAGGACTCTGTGGTACAAAAAGCCAAGCTGATCTACGGGGTTTATCCAAAAAACGGAGTATCACACGTAGTTACATACAAGGACAAACGAATGCCATCGATTACCAGTTGATTGGATTGCACTTCTAGTAAAACGCTGGACTGATTTTCTAGTGTTATCTTTTTGCTAATTTCATTTTGATTTTGCCGATAATGCTAATCTAATTTGGCAAAACAGGCAACCTTTCTCTCATTTCCGACATCCTCTAGTTCTGGCTCTGCTTTGCATTTCTCAAAGGCGTAAGGACACCTTGCTTGGAACCTGCATCCCTGGTACGTATCGATATACGTGGGCTCTTTGACTCTGATTACTTTTTCTTTGTATATGTTATTCGGGTCTGGCTCGGATATTGCATCCAGCAGGGCTTGTGTGTATGGGTGTTTTGGATGAAGTAAAATATCATTAATTGGGCCAATTTCAACTATTTTTCCTAAATACAAAATTGCGATAGTGTGACCAAAGTATCTGGCAGTTGCCAAATCGTGCGTTATGTATACAAAAGAAATATTGTATTTCTGGCGCAATCCCTCCATTAGTTCAAGAATCTCTGCTCTAACTGACACATCTAGCATTGATACTGGCTCGTCAGCGATGATCATCTTTGGCTTCATAACTAGCGCCCTGGCAAGCACCACCCTTTGCCTTTGCCCGCCAGATAGCATTCCAGGATATTTTTCCATGATTTCTTCAGCCGGCTCTAGTCTCACCTCGCGTAATGCCTCTATGACTAATGCGTCGCGTTGTTTTGAATTGCCAATTTTATGAATCTCTATTGGCTCAGAAATTATGTCCTTTATCTTCATTTTCGGATTCATGGAGTCGTACGGGTCTTGGTAGACCATCTGGCAACCCATTCTGATTTTTTTCAACGGATCTTTTTTGTTGGTGATTTCAGTCCCATCGAAGATTATTTTTCCTACGTCTGAATCAATTGATTTTAAAATTAATTTTGCAATGGTGGACTTGCCAGAACCTGATTCGCCTGCCACAACAAAAATCTCACCACGTTTTACCGAAAATGAAACCCCGTCCACTGCCTTTACAAGCGAGGATTTTCTTCCTAACCAGTTTGTTTTGATAAAATGTTTCTGCAGATTTTCGACAACTAGAATTTTATCCAATGTCTCTAAAATGAGCAAATGCTATATCAAGAATTAGATCAGTATGCGCGCGCAAATATTGCGTTTGTAGTGCTTTTCTCACCACAATACACGCATTTTGCGGCTGCATCGTCGCTTCCGAACGGGATGACACGAATATCTGCCATGGTTTCATCCTTGATTTTTTCCTCACAACTTGTCTTTCCGCACCAGTCCGCGCTGATGAATGAGCCATTTTCTACCTCCTTTTTGAACTGGCCATAATCTGTAACTCTTACGGTTCGCTCGCTTAGAATTTTCTTTGCCGCCGTAAACATTTCATCTTGAACTTGCTGCAATATTGACTCGATGTCTGATTCTATTTTGTCAAGTGGCAGGTCAGATTTCTGTCTGTTGTGACGTCTGGCTACTGTAACCTTGCTTTTGTCCAAATCCTTTGGGCCGATTTCTATTCGCAGTGGTACGCCCTTTAGCTCCCAATCGTTGAACTTGAAACCTGGCGTAAGCTCATCTCGTCTATCAACATGAACGCGTAATCCTTTATCCTGTAGTGTTTTCTCGACTTCATCCGCTTTTAGTCGAACTCTGTCAGCATCTTTGTCTGAATAATAAATTGGAACAATTACTATCTGAATTGGCGCTACTCTTGGCGGCAATACAAGCCCTTTGTCATCACCATGTACCATTATCATGGCACCAATCAGTCTCCATGATACTCCCCATGACGTCTGCCATGCAAAAGTCTCGACATTGTTTTTGTCCAGGAATTTTACCTCAAACGGCTTTGAAAAGTTCTGGCCAAGAAAATGCGATGTTCCCATTTGTAATGCCTTCCCATCTGGCATCATTGATTCGATTGCCGTAGTGTACACTGCCCCGACAAATTTCTCCTTCTCGCTCTTTTTGCCGGTGATGACTGGAATTGCAAGCGCATCCTCTACTGTGTTTTTATAAATTTCTAAAATATCAAAAACCTCTTTTTCTGCATCTTCTCTTGTGGCGTGTACCGTGTGTCCTTCCTGCCACAAAAACTCAGATGTTCTGAGAAATGGCTTTGTCGCCTTAATTTCTGCTCGTAGTGCACTATTCCAAAAATTGATCTTTAGGGGCAAATCCCTCCAACTGTGAATCCATTTGGCGTACATTGAATATGCCAGCGTCTCAGATGTGGGGCGTAGAGCTAATCTGTCCCCAACCTCTGTGTCTCCTGAATGCGTTACCCAGAAAACCTCTGGGTTGAATCCTGCAAAGTGATCTTTTTCTTTTGTAAGTAGCGATTCTGGAATCAATACCGGCAGAAATCCGTTTCTATGTCCTGTTTTTTTGAATTTTTCGTCAAGTGTCTCTCTGATTGATTCCCAAATTGCGTAACCGTCTGGTCGTAACACAATGAGGCCTTTTACTGGGGCATAATCTGCCAGCTGCGCCTTTAGGACAACCTGTGTGTACCATTCGCTAAAATCTGCGCTTTTTGAAACTGTGATTCCGACACTTTCTTTACTCAATGCATATGTGACAAAAATTTTGACTAATGAGCTTTTCCTAGGCGTGGAGAAACCTAGTTTCAAAAATTGGGCGACTTGTGGTTATGATGTTTGGAATAACGAAAACTATGCTGATTCAGATGTTTCCTAAATTTTGAATTTATCTTTATTTTTTCTTAAGTGCGTCCCCTTTGCAAAGCACTTTTCCCATGACTCTGCTTTGGAAATTGGGGCACACAAAACACTGGACAAATTGAATTTCCTCTTTTAAAACAGGACAATCGACATACTCCTGCTTCATCTTCTTTAACATTTTTGGACTGACGCCTTTGAGCTTGAGTTTTCCCTTATCATCCATCATTCCGGATGCTTTTAATTCGTTCTTGACTTCTTCTGGAAGTTTTTGCAGTTTCTCAGCCGCTTTTACTTCAACTTCGTACTTGTGCTCAAGCTCATCCATATTTTGACAATTTTCCTACCGTGATTTATTACTATGGGTGCGCGATCTAAAAACCGACTTCAACTTTTATATTGATAGATTTTTTCCAAAAATTGGAAACAATTGCTTGCAATTTTTGATGTGGAGGGAGTTCTCTTTGATGCCGAATACCTGCCAATTCTTGCAGAAAAGGTAAACAAGGAAAAAGAAATCTGGGAAATTACCAGAAAGGGAATTCAAGGACTGATAAACTGGGAGGATGGACTGAGAACGCGCGTTCATGCTTTAAGAGGATTAAGCTATGATGTGTGCAAGCAGGTGGCCGATGACCTGCCTATAATGACTGGTGCAAAGGAAACTTGCCGTGTGCTAAAGGCCGCTGGGTGGAAATTACTTGCGGTATCTGGGGGGTTTACAATCATGACTGATAGGCTAAAAGAAGAACTCGGTCTTGATTACGTATATTCTAACGAACTTGTCTTCAAAGATGGAAAACTTGATGACGTGCAAATCCACGTCACATCCGATAAAGCAAAATCTGCACGAGCGAAGATAGCGGAATGGCAGGAAAATAAGGATGACATAATCGTAACTGTGGATGGTGCAAATGACCTGACTCTTTTTGACATATGTGGTCTTGGAATCGCCTTTCGGGCTCAGGACGTTGTTAAAGAAAGAGCAAATGTGACCATTGAAGAAAAAAATCTTGCAAACCTAATTTCTATAGTGAACAAGCACTACAAACTGAATCTGCCAATTCAAACCGTGGCCCAGTCCTAGATTTTAATAAAAGACAGCATTGCATAATACTGATGTCGCTTGAAATAATCCCTGTCGTAGTGAATAAAGAAGTTAAGAAAGGTGACGATCTGGCAAAAATTTTTGTGTCCTCGTACATGGGACTGCTGGATGGTGACATTGTTGTGATTTCGCAAAAGGCAATCTCAAAACAAGAGGGAAGGCTAGTTGAATTGGCAGGGGTAATCCCGTCCCTTCTTGCAGTTGGAATTGCAACAGAATATGAAAAGGATCCAAGACTAATGGAGATAATTCTCTCCGAAACCAAAAGGATAATTCGAATGGAAAATCGCATAATAATTGCTGAAACAAGGCATGGTTTTATCTGTGCAAATGCAGGTGTCGACGAAAGTAATCTGCCACATGGATTTGCTGCAATGCTACCTGAAAACCCAGATGTGTCTGCATCAAACTTTCGCTCCTCTCTACAAGAAATGACTGGGAAAAAAATAGCAGTCCTGATAGCAGATACCTTTGGCAGACCTTTTCGTGAGGGACAGACAAACTGTGCAATCGGCGCATCTGGAATGAATCCAATAAATGATTATGCTGGAACAAAGGATACCTTTGGAAGGACACTGCGAACCACTGCAATCGCAGAGGCTGATGAACTCTGTGGTGCTGCAGAGCTCGTAATGAAAAAGACTGGGAGCTGTCCATTTGTGATCGTCCGCAATTTTGATTTTAGCCAGTCTCACAATACGGCAAAGCCGCTAATTAGAGCAGAAAAGACTGATCTATTCAGGTAACGTAGAAAAAGGATTATAATAATAACAAAAAAAATTTCTAATTGATTGAACTATCTAAAAGCTGAACTGCACTGCCATAACTCGTTCTCGAATTTTCATGTGGGTAAAGATGAGGCGCCATATGACTGTGATATTACAATATCTGAACAACTGGAAAGATCACACGCTCTTGGACTTGATACACTTTTTGTAACTAACCATAATACGCTGAATGGGTATAGGCAAATTTTGGAATACAAAAATGATCATGCAAAATACAAGGCAATCCAAATTCTGCCTGCAGAAGAAATCACAACCGACACAGGTGCGCACGTAATCGCATATGGCATATCGAAAGAAATCAAAGCAGATCTAACGTTGGAGGAGATAATTGACGAAATAAAAAAGCAGGATGCCGTGTCATGTGCCCCGCACCCGTTCAGTCTGCTAGATGCTCTGCGAGAAAAGGCAAAAATGTGTGATTTGGTTGAGATTTTTAACAGTAACAATGTCGATGTGATATCAAATGCGCGTGCAACCCAGTTTTCGCTTGACAACCGCAAAATTGGCGTTGCCGGAAGCGACTCGCACGTTCTCTCGACACTTGGGAGATGCGTAAATCTTGTTGAATCTGAAAACACTCTGGACGATGTGCTGTATGCGATGAAGCACAGCAGGATAACAATACAAAATACTGGTTATGCGCATGAAAAGGAAACACTGGAACACATAAAATACAAAATCAACAATTCAAAAGACTATCTTGCGGAATACATCCGAGAACACTATCCGAACTCACAGTGGATGTTTTCGCTACTGCTCAGAATGTATAGCTTGAATCAAAACAGCTATCTCTGGTCTCTGATATACAAGCTGTCGGTATATCTGATGAAAAGAATCTCGAAGAAAATCAATCTGCTTGATTACGACGTGTCTCCACTAAAGAATAGAAACATTGCTGACATGCTGCGAATGGCAGTCTGATCCAAACTAATCTGCCTTGGGGGATTGCGGTGATCTCTTGTTGGTACATAGAATCACAACTCCTGCTGCAGTGATTAACGCTTCTAGTATTACTGCAATCGCCACATCCGGCATCCTGGAAAAATCTAAAAGTTGTAGCGGCGAATCGTTTAGAGTTGACATGTTCTCAAACATCGTTCTAACCAAAGTCAAAATACCTATCATAAAGATAAAGCCGCCAATGATTACCCGAGCGTACGCCATATCCAATCAGTCTCCTACTACGGTATAAGAAACAGCTTTGATATTTTTGAACAAATTGATATTGAATCGCAACTAAAACCTAACGCGAAGAATTATTCTAAGCTAATCTATAACAAATTAACCGGAATAATGTTAAATAGATTTTAATATGACAAATGAGCCCTTGACAAATATCGATGAGTACAACGACCAAAAAACTAGATGCACGTGGATTATTCTGCCCAGAGCCTGTATTTAGAACAAAAATTGAGGTTGAAAAAATGCAGGTGGGTGAAACACTTACTGTTCTTGCAGATGATCCAAACGCTGAAGAAGACATATCGCGATGGGTCAAACGAACCGGACATGAGCTTTTATCTCTTCAAAAAAGAGACAGTGAATTAGAATTTTCAATTAAAAAGGTGAAATAGCTAGTGGCAACCAAAGTTCTGGATGATGCAGATATCCTAAACCGAATTGGGAATACCCCGCTTGTTAAGCTAGAGTCATTATCTAATGAAAAGGTAAATTATTTTGCAAAGCTGGAAAGCCACAATCCGTTTGGCTCAGTAAAGGACAGGGCAGCATACTGGATGATTAAAGACGCCGAAGAAAAAGGCAGACTGAAACGCGGCGAGACAATAATTATCGAGCCGACATCAGGAAATACTGGAATCGCTCTTACTGGAATTGCGAGTATTCTTGGGTACAAAGTCGAAATAGTCATACCTGAAAAGGCGAGCGAGGAAACAAAAAAGATAATCTCGGACCTTGGCGCAACAATACACCAAACAAGCGATGATTTGTGTCCAAAGGTTGGCGCTGGAACTGATCAGAGCATAGCGCTTGCCACCTCGATTGCGTCATCGCGACCTGACAAGTATTTCTCCCCAAATCAGTATGCAAACGAGGCAAATTACCTGGGCCACTACAAGGGAACTGGGCCTGAAATCTGGAAACAAACAGAAGGAAAGATAACTCATTTTTTCACCGGCGTTGGAACCGGCGGAACAATTACTGGAATTTCTGCTTTCCTCAAAGAGCAAAATTCCAAAGTTAAAACAATAGCAGTTCAACCGCAACAAAATCACCTGGTTCAGGGCTTGCGTAACTTTCAAGAGTCAGCAAAACCTGATTTGTTCCTAAGGCGTGAAAACGTAGTGGATGACTGGATAACAATAACAAACGAACAAGCGTTTGCAGCCGTCAAGGAAATATTCCAAAAAGAAAGGCTTCTCGTTAGTCCCTCGTCTGCAGCAGTTTATGCAGGAATGAAAAATTATCCAATCGCTGAAGGGCACGTGGTTGGTATTTTTGCAGATGATGGGAGAAAATTCAAGAGCCTTTATGCACAGCAAAAGGTTTTCACGGAAGGGGATTTTGATCTTGCTCTCAAAGATGCAAAACATCTCTCGAAGATCGTCTACCTGTAATTTACTCTGATCAAAAATCCCAGTCTTTATGATGGCTGTGTTTTACGCCTGAATCTTGCTAATCATCGTGTTCAGAGAAAATGGTTTTTCAAGAACTTCGACAGATTCTGGTATTGTACCAGGTGCTTTAAGCAGGGAATTGATGTCGTAGGCAGATGCAAAAATAATCCTCTGATTAGGTCTTTTGTCTAAGATTTCTTTTGCCACCTCAACTCCGCTTTTTTTAGGCATGTTGTTGTCTAGCAAGACTACGTCGAATGGGTTTTTGTCTAATGACTCAAATTCTGTCTTTCCAAGTTCGTGAGTGTATTTTTCCAAACACTCCTGGCCGTCTCTCGCAACCGTTACGCTGTAACCATTTTTTTCAAGTATTTTTGTATACTGGGAAACTGTAAACGCGTTATCCTCTGCAATCAGTATGTTTAAAGTCATTTTCAAATTTTCATGCGTAAGTTCGTACATTAAGTTGAGTTTGTCTAAACCAGACGAACAATACGTTAACTGGTAAGCGAATCAACCGTTTTTCTTTGCGATAGTGGCAACGTGAACTCAAATGTTGCCCCTCCCTCTTTGTTGTTCCGAGCAGTTATTTTGCCCCCGTGCGCCGCAATTATTCCCTTGCACAAGAACAGCCCAAGGCCGTTGCCCCCCTGATTTTCGCTTTCGTGGCCCTTTGTTACAAACTTGCCAAAGATGTTTGGTAAGATGTCCTCTGGTATGCCGAGGCCCGTGTCGCTTACCGTGACGAGCAATTCGTCTGATTTTTTATTAACCAAAGTCTTTATCTTGATTGTACCGTTTTCTGTAAATTTGATTGAATTGTTTATCAAGTTTCGAAGTACCTGCTCAACACGTGCTCTGTCTAACGTTATTTCAGAATCCGTGTCCAACTCTTCTATGATTTTGACGTTTTTGTTCAAACCTGTCTTTAGCATTCTGGTCGTATCTAAGATCAACTCGTTAATTCTTAGTTTTTCGTGATACAGTGTCAGGCGGTTACTGTCTATTCTGGTTACGTCAAGCACATCATTTGCCAATTCTTGCAGTTTTTTTGCAAGTGTAGTTACCCCATCCCATGCCTCTTTTTGGTCTATGTCTCCTGACTGTGCAAGCTCTGCAAAGCCAAAGATTGGCTGAATCGGGCTTTTCAGCTCATGAGATGCTATGCTGATAAAGTCGTTCTTTAGCTTGTCAAGATCACGCAGCTTTTTGTTTGCATCTTGAAGTTCCAGTGTTTTTGACTCTATCTCTTTTTTCAGCTCGGCATTATTTTGGTGGATAAAGTGTCTAAGGGAGATGGCAATCACTCCAACCACTATCATAATTCCGATTTGAACCGTGAGCCATCCGCGCTCATGCCCCTCAATGGCATTTATTGACTGCTCATTGAGTTTTTTGATGTCGTTTGACGTCGAGTCTATCTCATCTTTAATCTGATTTTCTTTTAATGTTACTTGTTTTAGCAGAAAACCATCCTGAGTAGAACCTAGTGCGTCCTTTGCCATGCTCTCAAACTCATTATGGGACTGCTCAATATCTGAAAACATTTTGTGTATCTGCTTAAAGTCGCTTCCAACCGAATCTGTTGGTGCCATATTGTATCCTGTTTCAGCCAGCTTTTTCCCTTGAACTATGCTTGATTTTACTATGGTGTTGCTTGACCAAAACTCTTCTTTTGCTCTGTCAAGATCATTTTCTGATATCTGTCCAGCTTTAATTTTTTCAAAATTTGCAACCTGGTTTGCTTGGTGATACCTGATCTCACCAAGAATGTTTTGAAGTGGCTCATACTCCTGTGATATGCTTATGATTTCTTTGCTTACTTTGGACATCTGATATGTTCCAAATAGAATTGTGATTCCTAACAGTAGGATGATTATTCCAACCGTGCCGCTAATCTTAAAGCTAGTCTTTCCGGCAAACATGCTATCGCCTTGAAAAACCGTTCATGCTGTTAGTTATTTTCTGGATTCTTTCTGTGAATGTCTGTCCGAATCGAACAGACTGACTAGAATTTGTTTTCAGTCAGATATCTGTCAACATCAATTGCAGCCATGCATCCAAAGCCTGCCGCTGTAATTGCCTGCCTGTACCTATGGTCATGAACGTCTCCTGCGGCAAATACTCCCTCTACGTTTGTCTTGGTGTGGTCTTTTAGAACTATGTATCCTTGGGAATCGAGATCTACCTGGTTTTCAAAAATCTTGGTGTTTGGCGTGTGACCTATTGCGACAAATATTCCGCCAACTGTAAGTGTCGTGCTTTCCCCAGTCTTTATGTTTCTTAAAACTGCTTTTTGGACTTTTTGATCACCTTGTATGTCTGCAATTTCGCTGTTCCAATGAAACTGTATTTTTGGGTTGGACATTGCTCTTTCTTGCATCACCTTGCTTGCCCTGAGCTGCTCCCGTCGATGTATCATGTGCACCTTGCTGCCGAATTTTGTCAAAAATGTACCCTCCTCGATGGCTGAATCGCCGCCACCTACTACTATTATCTCCTGATTTCTAAAAAAAGGCCCATCGCATGTGGCACAGTATGATACGCCCCTGCCTCCAAAAGTAATCTCTCCTGGCAATCCTAATTTTCTTGGTGATGCGCCAGTCGCAATGATTACTGACTGGCATTCGTATTCCTCCGATGCAGTTAGTATCTTAAACGGTCTGTGTCTAAAGTCTACATCGATGACCTCGTCATCAATGATTGTAGTTCCCATTCTTTCTGTCTGTTTTCTCATTGTTATCATGAGATCTGGTCCCATTATTCCATCTGCAAATCCTGGATAATTCTCAACATCTGTTGTATTCATAAGCTGGCCCCCAGGCAAAATTCCTGATATTATCAAAGTATCGTGTCTTGCGCGAGAACAGTAAATCCCAGCAGTGTATCCTGCCGGACCAGCTCCAATTATGATGACATCGTATTTCGTTTTCTTTTTTTCTGGTTTGCTTGGAGATTCTCTTTCAACTAGTACTGAAGATCCGCCGTCTGACATCATGAATATGAATAGAAAATCTCAACAATTTAAGTCATTCAAGGTTCCAGTTTTTTAAAATCTCAGAATGCTTGCCGCAAAGCTTCCCAAATTCAAGCTGCGAATACAAAAGATCGCGTTGCCAATGCGCGTTGTTTAACCTACAATCCAAAAGATCACAAAACGACTCGCCTGTGATATAATAGAACAACGCCTGCAAGCAATACCCCTCAACTATTTTTCCAAGGCGTGCATCGTGATACTCCAAGTATGATCCTCGGTACTTTTTTTTGATGGAATCGATGTTCAGTCCCTGCCCATAATTTGCCATCAGATCCATGTAGTATTCGCGTGGTTTTGCCGGCGCCTCGATTATCCCCGTGGTTGAAATGCTGGATGGATTTGCGCCAATCAGCGCTCTCCCATGGTATCTGTAGTCATTGGAATCGAAAGTACAGGTAAGCTTGTTTGTAAACACAATGTGAAAGTCTTCCATGGTTAGTTCATCGCTTGGTATCAGATGCGAAACTATTCTCTGAAACTCAAAACCGTCATACAGCACAATGTTTTCGACTTTGGATGTGTTCTGGAACGTTTGTTTTTCGAATTCGACTTCTTCGCTGGTGGGAGCGTGTCTCTGAAATGGCTGGTGCATGTTGAAAACTCTGGACGATGCAAGTTCATGCGCCGTCTCACATGTTGCGTTTTTGAAAATATTTTCCCGCCTTGTCACGGTAACATGAAATGTGTTTTGTAAAAATTCCGCCAGATCATCAATGGCTATTTCTGGAACGGATGGCTCGTCGTATAGAAAAACTCTGGATATTCTCACAGGACTATTAGCTTCTGTTCAGCTCTTTTAGTTTTGCAGCCGTGATTTCTGCTGCTCTTTTTCCAGAAAACAACATCGAACCGAATGTCGGTCCCATTCTTGGAAGGCCATGCGTCTCGGTAACTGACATTCCCGCAATCACAAGTCCCGGGTAGATCTCTCCTGTGTACTCTACTACCTTGTCTTCGCCGTCTTCTACCCACATTGGGTTCATTCCCTTCCATTCTACCAGCTTTCTGTCAACTAGTCTTTTTACTGCAACAGAATCGTGACCTGATGCATCAATTACCATTTTTGACTCAAGTGCAACCGGATCAACGCACGTGATGTTTCTTGGCAGGGCAGAAACTGGCATCCAGTTTACAACCAATCCTGATACTCTGCCATATTTTAGAACCAGATCATCAAACTTGGTTAAATTAAGAAATTTTACCCCTGCATCGCATGTTGCAGCTATCAGCTTTGACACTGCATGTGGGCCTGCCGTGATGTATAATCCGTCTGAGACTTTTTTGTATGGTACCCCGAGTTCGTCCCATATCTTTTGAGCGGGTGCGCGGACTGTGACTGGATTCATCATGTATCCGCCAAGCCAATAGCCTCCTCCAAGGTAGTTGTTCTGCTCGATAATCAGCACCTTGTAGCCCATGAGTGAGAGCTCTCGTCCGGCAGTAAGGCCTGCAGGACCCGCGCCAATAATTATTACGTCTGATGTTATGTGGTCAGTAAACACTGAAAAGAATTCGTCTGCAATCGCTCTTGTTATCTGAGCTTCACTGACATCTGTAAAAATTTTGGTCTTTTCTGTAACTGACGTACTTTGCATAAATTTAGACTTGATAGAACCAATTAATAGTTTATTGTTGAAAACGGGTTTTCAGCATATGGTGGGATCACCACCATATACTGACGGTATGGTTACTTTGCTATGAATTTGATTGGAAATTCCAAGAAAAAAAGCTTTTGCAGCTCTGATTAGGCGGCACTAATCACACAAAATGGCACAAAGTGGAAAATTATGACCGACATTTCAGGCATTGTGACGAAAATACCGTCTTTCAAAAATTTATATCCAAATTTAAAAAAGCTTATGTGAATTTGAGTAGTACCGTAGTGAAACCCGTAAGGGACAGCAAAGCCCCAAAAATCAACTGGGCAAGGACCGAGGAGGCTGAAAATTTCGCAAAAACTGTCAAACTTTTCAGGCAGGGCAAAATTGATCCTGACTCATTTAGGAGATTCCGTTTACAGAATGGTGCATACGGCACAAGAATGACTGACGACTATGCGATGGTCAGAATTAAACTTCCAGCAGGAGAGATTTATCCAAACCAGTTAGAAAAACTAGCACATCTTAGTGAGGCGTTTTCAATAGGGAGCGCACATGTCTCGACAAGGCAAAACGTTCAGCTTCACTGGGTAATACTAGAAGACGTATCTGAAATAATGCGCAGCCTTGCAGACGTTGGCTTGACATCAAGAGAGGCATGTGGTAACGCAGTTAGAAATGTGATGTGCAGTCCGCTTGCGGGAGTGTGTGGCGAAGAAGAATTCGATGCGACCCCATATGCGATTGCAACTGCAAAGTTTTTCCTTAGAAACCCGCTGAATCAAGCGCTGCCAAGGAAATTCAAGTTCAATTTTACGTGCTGTGAAAAACACGGAATGGTGAGAATGACCGATGTCGGACTGATTCCGCAAACAAGATCGGTTGGCGGAAACACTCAGCGAGGATTTAAGATTTTCTTAGGGGGCGGTCTTGGTAACAAGTCGTTTGTGGGACACCAGCTTGAAGACTTTACACCTGAGGAAGATTTACTGTACACGTCAATTGCTGTACTGAGAATATTTGATAGACTTGGCGATAGAAAAAACACCGCAAGAAACAGAATGAGGTATCTTGTTGATCAAATGGGCTGGGAGAAATTTAGAAACCTGGTCCTAAAGGAACGAGCGATTGTCAGAGCAACTCAGTCTGTTGTAGTTACGCTGGACATTGATGATGCGCCCGCAAAAATTTCAAACCCAATTCGAATTTCTGGCTCTGATGGCAAGTCGGTCCCAGATGGTTTTTCACGATGGCGCAAAAGCAACACGTTTGAGCAAAAGCAAAACGGCTATCATTCCGTGTCTTTGACGCTTGAAGCCGGGGACATCACTGCAAATCAGCTCAGGGCGCTAGCTGACGTTTGTAGGGAGTTTTCAGCAGAAGGCTATGCAAGAACCGGATTCCTCCAGGACATGCTCATCAGATGGGTGCCTGAATCGGATTTGGCACAACTTTATTCTCGATTACTGGAAGCGGGATTGGCAAACCCCGGTTCGCTTACAATGGTGCATCCAGTTGGATGTTCGGGAACCACATCGTGCAATCTGGCGTTAACAAATTCACACAGGCTGGCAAAAGAAATCCAAAGAAAATTCCTTGATCTAAAACTTGATGAAGACAACGATCTTAGGGATTCTAATATCAAAATAAGCGGCTGTCCGAACTCCTGCGGTCAGCATGAAATTGCGACAATTGGATTCTTTGGCGGCGGAGGAAGGAACGACAAAGACATGTATCCTGTGTACCAACTCTCAATTGGCGGTAGGTCGGACGGAGAGACAATGCTCGGAGTTAACGTGCTTAGAATTCCAGCAAAAAGAGTAATTCCCGCAATTTTGAAAATCATAGAGACCTTCAAGGCAGAGAGACGACAAAATGACACTCTAAAGTCATGGATTCACAAAATCGTTACAGGTCATAGCGACACCAGTACAAAATCCGTTGCCGACATCAAAAAAATTCTCTTGCCGCTTACTGTCGTGCCGTCAGCTGCTGAAGACAAGGACTTTTATGCTGATTATGGAAGCGATTCGAGCTATCATACTAGGACTGGCAAAGGTGAATGTGCGGCTTGAATGGCAAGCCGATAATGGATGCTGATTCTTTACGCTCCTTACTTCGGGATAACAGCATTCGAGTGATCGACGTAAGGCGCAAAGAAGATTACAAAAAGGATCACATTCCAAAATCCGTCAACCTTCCACTGGCAGATCTGCTGTCGGATGATACTCCGGAACGCGTTCTAAAACTTGCCCAGTCCCTTGGAATTGATGATCAAACGCCGGTTGTTGCATATGATGATACTTTTGGCGCTTTGGCGTCTAGAGTGGCGTGGACACTTCAGTATTTGGGTCACCGCGATGTGTCGTTACTTGAAATGACCTACACCCAATGGAAAACACTTGGACTTGAAACCGACTCAAACGAGCCATCCGTTGGAACAAAAACGCACTCGATTGCTCTCAAGCCTGAAATCATGGCAACTGCAGACTATCTTGAAAAAGTAAAAGAAAACAAAAACGTAATTGTGATTGACAATCGCGAACGCTTGAACTATTTGGAACAACACATTCCGGGATCCATTAACATTCCATATAGGACGCTTGCGTCAGAAGACAAAATCTTGCGTCCAAAAGATGAACTGAAAAGACTGCTACAAAACAGGGGCATCTCAGATAACGCTGAGGTCATAACATACTGTGGAAGCGTTGGCACCCTGTCTGGCCTTGCATATTATGCGCTAAAATCAATCGATCATCCAAACGTCAAGCTGTATGTCCGCTCCTTTAAGGAATGGAAAAATCTCAACAAGCCAATCGTAAAGCAAGAAAATGCCGACTATTGGGATCTGTCTGCAGAATAGAACCTTAAGCGATTATCCGCGCAGCTTTTGCGTTACTGTGATCTCGAGATTGTCAAAAAGTTTGAGAATCTTTTCTTTATTTTCTTTTAGGTAATCCTTTCCCTTTTCATCGATTCTAACCTTGAGCAGTCTGATTTCTCGATGCTCTTCTAGAAATTGATCAATCATCAGCCCGCCCAATTTTGTTGGGTCGATAAAAGAATCAAAAGTCTTGGTCAGCTTTTCAGCGTCTTCTTCCTCGATTACCATTTTTGTTGTCTGGATTGCATCGCTTACTTCTCTTAGGCTTTTGATTGTGCTTGGGAGTCTTCTTGCTGGGCCTAGGAGGCTTTTCTTTTCGGTTCCAACTTTGTCGGCTAGTTCCGGCACCAAATCGTACGTGTCGATCTTGTTTAGTCCCTGTCTCTTTTCGCTTCTGATGATCATGCCTTTTTCTAATAGTTTTTTCAGTCCCTCCTCCGCCTCAATTTTGCTAATGAACGTGGTCCAAACTATTGCCCCTATTGTGTGATAGCCTTGTCTGATTGATTCTAAAACGACAACTTCTATGATTCTCTTGAATCCGTCCTCGATTCTTACATTTGTAAAGTCTTTGTCTCTTACTGCTCGTTTTGCGTTCTTTACGTCGATTTCAATTGAGCGTTTTAATGATTCTAAGGAGTGCGGTACCTCGTTTAACAGCGAAAGATAACATGCCTTATTGTACCACGCCATGCCGTATGTCGGATCTGACTCTATTGCCTTTTCTGCACAGTCTAGTGCCTTTCCATAGTTTTTCTGCTCATAGTTGACAAGCGACTTTAGGTTCCATGCCTCTGCGTTGGCCACGTCGATATCTAGGACCTTGTCGTATGCCTTCAGGGCACCTGCATAGTCGTTTAGGTGAAACTTGGAATAACCTAATTTTAAGAGAGTATCGGTATCGGCTGGATCAACTCTCAAAATTTGCTCAAAGACCTTTACTGCATCCTCTAGTTTTTCGTCCGCCATTAGGTGAACGCCTTTCTTAAAGAGCTTATTTTTTTGATAATCTGGATTTACAATGCTGGTATCTTTCTTGTCTGCAACTTTTGGAAGGTTTTTGTCCGGATCGTCCATTTATCACTGTGGTACGTCTTTTGAATAAATACTATTCCTGATTTATCCACCATAAAACAGACAAATGATAGAAAATACAAAAATAGTTCCACATTAATGGTTGTATATTGCCTAGTGACATGAAAAAATTAGAAATTCAAGGCGCTTCACCGTTTAAGCAATCTGGAGT
>SCVO01000087.1 GCA_004322465.1 Candidatus Nitrosotenuis sp. | reverse complement strand
GTCTGACGCCTTTGATACTTTGACTCTGAATAACACCAATTCTCTATATACGGTTTTTTTGTCATCTAGGCGCTTTACCTCTATTGTGTCAATCATTTTTTCAAGCTGCTTTACGATTTGCTCGATTTGCTTTTCATCGCCAATTGTAGTGATGGTCATTTTGGAAAACTCTGGGTTCTGTGTAGTTCCAACAGATATGCTATCGATGTTAAAGTTCCTAGATCGGAATAGATGCGTCACCTTGAAGAGGATGCCTGGTTTGTTTTCAACAAGTATTGAGAGTATTGCCCACATTCAAATCGCCTATGATGGTAATATCATGTCCTTTAGTGAGGTACCAGGTGCTACAAATGGGAGTACGTCCTCTTCCGGATCAATTGGGATGTCAATTACAGTTGCAACGTCGCTCTTTAATCCGGCCTTGATTGCATTTCCCAATTCCTCGAGGTTTCCTACTCGAATTCCTTGTGCACCGTATGATTCTGCTAGCTTGACATAGTCTGGACAGTGTTTTTGATCAACTCCAATCATCCTTCTATCGTAGAAGGTTCTCTGCCACTGGGCAACCATTCCCAACGTGTAGTTGTTTACTAAAAATACGATTACAGGTAAATTGTCAAGGACCGATGTCGCAAGCGAATTTTCAGTCATGTTAAAGCTTCCATCGCCTGCAATATCCACCACAGGTAAGTCAGGCCTTGCAGCCTTTGCACCTATTGCTGCCGGGAACCCCCAGCCCATTGTGCCAAGGCCAGTCGAGCTAAAGAACGTGCCAGGATGAATCACATCGTAGAACAACGACGCCCACATTTGGTGTTGCCCCACTTCTGTTGTTACAATGGATTGATGCGGCATTATTTCACGCAATTTTCGTAGAATTCTCGCAGCAGTAAGCTCGCCAGGATGTAGCTTCAAGCTTTGTCTCCAGTATTCTTTGACTTCGGTTACGTGCTCAAACCATACATTGTGCTCTGATTTTTTGGTTGCCTTTTGCATCAACAATCTTACAAATATTCTCAAGGACGCCTTGACATCGCCGACCACTGCAATACTGGTAGTTTGGTTCTTGCCAATCTCTGCAGGATCCACATCAAGGTGAATGATTTTGAGATTTCTTTCAAATTCATCAAACGTTCCAACTGATCTGTCAGAGAATCGGGTTCCTATTGCAAGCACGCAGTCGGCTTCGGCCATTATTTTGTTTGCCTCTGCGTGGCCGTGCATTCCTATTGGACCAACAGATAACGGATGAGTCTCCGGGAATGCGCCCTTTCCTTTGAATGTGGTAACTACTGGAATCATTAGCATTTCTGCAAGTGACTGTAATTCTGCAAATGCAGATGAGATAATCACACCGCCTCCTGCCAAAATGACTGGCTTGTTTGATGATAACAATAATTCAATTGCTTTTTCGATTGCTACAACGTCTGGGTCGGTCCATGGATGGTATCCGCGTATTTTGATCTCTTCTGGAAATACCATTGGGGCCTCATTTTGTTGGACATCCTTTGGAATGTCGATTAGCACTGCTCCCGGACGTCCAGTCTCCGCAATGTAGAATCCCTTTTTGATCACCTCTGGAATCTCAGACGCGTGTCTTGGCTGAAATGAATATTTTACAACTGGATTCGCGATTCCGATAATGTCGCTTTCTTGAAATGCGTCGCGTCCAATCATGTTGACTGGCACCTGACCGGTGATTGCTACCATTGGGGAGGAGTCAGCCTGCGCAGTTGCGAGTCCGGTTATGATGTTGGTTGCCCCAGGTCCAGAAGTTGCAAAGCATACTCCGGGCTTTCTGCTAACCCTGCCGAATCCATCTGCCATGTGTGCGGCGGATTGTTCGTGTCTTACAAGTATGTGACGAATGTTGCTTTTGTACAACTCGTCGTACATTGGCAAGTTTGCACCTCCCGGTAGGCCGAAGACTTCCTTTACACCTTCTTTTTCCAATGCTTTCATTAATGCGCGAGCGCCAGAGATTGTTTCCATAAATTATTCACCTGAAAAAATCGCTGTAGTATAAATTTACAGCACCAGCTCGACTGGCAGCAAAACGCCAAGTGCAGTCGAACTGTAAATTGTCATATTCATTGGTTAACACTGATTTTAGCGATATAAACATTACCATATTAGATTTGTAAAAACTTGATTTGACTTTTCGGTTTAGAATAACCACACAGGCATAATGCTTAAACTCTGTCTATCCCAAGCAAGAACGATTTTGTCAGACAGGGAAGAAATCATCAAAATAATTGAAACGTTTTTCGAGGTTGGGAAAACAAAAGATTTGACGCCGTTAAGAGAGATTCAGCTTGACGACAATAGTTTTTCTAGCTTTAGCGATGTGCCGCCGTATGATCTTAAGGATTTTAAAACTACAGTTGCATTAGAAGAGCTCAGGTTCATCAGCATATCAGACTATGACCATCAAATAAGAAATCCAAAGATTAGTGTCTTTGGAGATGTTGCGATAGTTGCATTTGAGTTGACACAGAAGGGAATGCTAGTCGACAACAAGGCATACACAGGAGAGCACATCTTAATTGACGGCAGAGCTACATTTGTTCTGGTAAAAAAACCAACGTGGAAGATAGTTCACATCCACCTTTCAAGAGTACCATAAAGAGAGAGAAAGATTTAGAAAAATCTATTGTGTTTTTGCGGCAGCTGGCGCAGGTTGTTTTTTCTGCGCTTGTTGTTTTGGTTGTTGTTTTGGTTTAGACTGTTGTGGTTTTGATTGCTGTGGCTTTGGTTGGTTTTGTTGCGGTTTTTGTTGAGGCTGCTGGTTTTGCTGCGGTTTTTGTGGAGGGCGTTGCTGGTTTTGTTGGGGCTTGTTTTGTGGTCGTTGC
>SCVO01000086.1 GCA_004322465.1 Candidatus Nitrosotenuis sp. | reverse complement strand
TCTGAAAGGTAATTTTATCAGTCGAACGCTCCAGCCAAGCTGAGCTACCGGCCCTGAAAAATCCTCAAAAAGAACGGTCTTTTAAGTGTGTGGTCAATTCTTCCACTTTATGGAACAACCGATGGAAGGATCAAAATCTTTTGCAATCTTCTGTCCGCCAAGTAATTTTTCTATGTTTGAGATCATTGTCTTTTCCGTCGCGGTGTCCTCCGGTTTCATCGCGTTGTCTATTCTTCCGTGAAACACCAGTCTATGATCTTTGTCGAAAAGGAACGGGTCCGGCGTGCACACTGCCCCGTATTTTTTTGCCACCTGCTGGGTCTCGTCCACCAGATAGAAGAAACCGATTTTCTTTTCCGTCGCAAACTTTTTCATGGACTCAAAGGAGTCGTCTGGATACGCTACTGCGTCGTTGCTGTTTATCCCTACTATCGCGACCTTTCCCCCGAACTTGTTTTGGATCTCGTTGATTGCCCCGACCTTTGCCTTTACGTAGGGACAGTGGTTGCACATGAAAATAACCAATAATGCCTCATAGTCCTTGAAGCTGGAAAGCGAGTACTTCTTGTCGTCCACTCCGACCAGCTCAAACCCCGGCGCGGAGTCTCCTGCCTTTAGCGTGACCTTGGATTCCATGACTACCATGGTTTGGTATCGAAAATTCTGTAAATAAAATTCTTGCCCGGCAACAACAACAATTAAAATCCATGCGATTTTCTAGTATTTTTAATGGGCTGATAGTTCAGCGGTAGAATACTCGCCTTGCACGCGAGGGGTCAGGGGTTCAAATCCCCTTCAGTCCATTTCTTATCGTTCCAGATCTCCTACGATCCCGAATCAAAGGAGGATTTAAATATGATAATTTGGACTGGAAACACATGGCAGGCGCAGCCGGAGCAATCGGCGTATGGGTACCACTTATTGTAGGTTTAGCACCAGGTTTAGTATACTGGCTAGCTATCACCGCAATGAAGAGTAAAAAGTAAAACAATTCCCTCTTCTCTTTTCATTTTATTCTCCTTATTTTGTAAAAGCTTCTAGTGCACATTGTGTACATTATGTTATTTCTTATGTGATTAATCCCCTACGCCATACCATAATCAGTTGAAAAGGATAATCGTATTCGCGTTACTAGTTCTGATGCTGCCGGTATCACAGGGATTTGCGCAGCTCACCGACACGCCCTCAAGCCTTGGAGTAAAGCTGGTCGGAAACACGTTTAGCTACAAGGACTCCGACGGATACACAATAGTCCTGGGCGAGGTGGAAAACACGAAAAACTTTCCGGTCACCAACGTGAAGATTTGGGTCGGGTTCTACGCCGACAAGTCGTCGGGGAACAACTCTCCTTTGGAAACCACCACGGGAACCACGCTGCTTGCAGCAGTCCAGCCGCACGGAAAATCACCATTCATGATAAAGTCGCAGACTCCGGATCCTGAAATCTCTGAAATTACAATAAACATGCTCGGGTTCAACTCCGCAAGCCAAAAGCAGCAGCTATTGGAGATTGCGCCGGGAATGGCATCCATCTCTGACAATTTCACTTTGTCCGGAACCATAACCAACAAGGGACAGGGCACAAGCACGCACGCCAAAATCCACCTGATATCGTATGACGCGTTCAGCCCTCCGAGAATAGTCGGAATCCAGACCGTTCCGCTTGACGACCTAAAGGCAAACACGACATACGACTTTGTATTTGACACCGCAGTTGATCCTAGGGCAACGTCGTTTAAGCTCCTGGCGGAAGCTGACAACTACCAGTCCAAATCAACCGACGTCACCAACGTCTCTGTAGACGTACTTACCAGGCTGATCACAATAAACGACATCAAGGTGCTTGACCAATCCGGCAACCAGACATCCAAGCTCCATGTCGGGGAGCCAGTCGACATAACCAGCGCGCTTTCAATCCAGGCAACAAAGACTGGCACTCAGCCATACGTGTACTATGCGCAGGTAAAGCAGTTTGGCGAAAAGGGGACGGTGGAGTTCCTCGGGGTGTCGGACGGAATGTTCAACTCGACCCAGATGCAGACTGCAAAGGTCACGTGGACTCCGGAGAACGCGGGCGGGTTCTTCATAGAGACGTTCGTATGGGACCCAAGCGGGGCAGCACTTGCAGCACCTGGCAGCACTGTGTCCATCATACTCGTTGCGCCATAGTTTGGTTATGTGTAATCTACGAGACCTGAACAATACACACATCGTTACCAATCCGTGACCAACTTTGACACATCGACTCTGAGGATTGCTGGCTCTTCCAGGTTCCCCCTCATCACTTCACTTGTGTCACCTTGAGGATTGCAAAACCTGTGCAACCCCTTGCATGCGATATTCATTGCGGCAACGACATCCCTGTCGCGCCATCGCCTGCAACTACCGCACCACAAATCCCGATGTCTCTGCCTGTCCCCTTGGAGTCTTCCTCCGCATGCCGGACAGAGCGTGCTGGTGCATCTTGGGTCGTCCTTATAGAACGGAACGCCGTCCCATGCCGCCTTGTATGATGTCTGCCTTTCCAGTTCGTAATGAGACCACGAGTTTAATTTTCTTCTAAATTTATTTCCCTGGCCGTTTCCCCTTCTGTATAATTTTCGGATTCCGTTTAGATCCTCAAATATTATTGCAGCTTTGTTTTTCTTGGCATAGTTCACTATTGACTTTGAGATCCTGTGGATTCTCTGCTTTATCCTGTCTGTCTGCCTTTTTCCAAGTTTGCCGTAGACCTTTTTTCTGATTCTATGGTCATTTCGTGTACATGTGGATTTGATATGGGAATAGTTTTCCTTGATTTTGAGCATCTCAGATGTGTTTACTTGAATTATTTTTTTGTCGTTTCCGAATGTGATATTTCTCAAGTTCCTGTCGACTCCTATCGTGAATTCAGTCTGGATTGGTTCCACATTCTTGGTAATCGATATTGACAGGGATTGGGGCGTTATTGTAAACGATCTAGGTGTAATGGGCTGGTCGGATAAAATTTTAGCAGTATGCACGTTTAGCAGAATGTTTGCAAACTCCCTACCCCATAGATTTAATCATAATAATTCCTAGTTGTGATGTGGTGACTCGATTCCAAACCGTGGCAATGGGAGGGACATTTGACGTGATACACGCGGGGCACATCGCTTTGCTAAACGCGGCGTTCTCAGTATCCTCTAATGTGATAATCGGGCTGAGCGGCGATTCGCTTGTCTCAAAAAAGGGAAAAAAACTATGGCATACATACCAGCAAAGGCTTGATGCGCTAAAGTCATTTCTGGAAAAGAAATTCCCGGAAAAATCCTATGTGATTAGTCCTCTGGACAATGACTTTGGTCCGGCCGTTCTGGAAAAACAGGTGGAGGCACTCGTAGTGAGCGAGGAGACCTCGCCCCAGGGGGAAAGACTCAACCGGATGAGAAAGGAAAGGGGAATGCCGCCGGTCCACGTAATAGTGGTGCCGATGGTTCTTGCGTCCGACGGAAGCCGAATCTCCAGCACCAGAATACGCAACTCCGAGATTGACCCGTCCGGAAAATTACTATAATTTGACCCAGAGATTGCCCATGTTTGATTCATTGAAATAAAACAAAAATTTCCCACTCCAGTCCAGTTGACACTGACCAACCACCTGATGAAAAGATTCGCAAAGGACGTCATCAACCTCCAGGAGGGACTGCACCCCGAAAACCTGGCGTTCTGGTACGCAAAGATAATCCAGGAGGCAAAGGACATGGCGCCCCCGTGGCTTGTCGACAAGATAAACGTAAAGCAGGACGACATCCTCCCGATGAAGTTCAACCTGGACCTGTCCAAGAGGGCTGTGCGCTATTTCATGATGGCAGTCGACAACAACCTTGTCTCCATGCCGAACTCCACAAAGATGTACTTTCTAAAAGTCGAGGAGACGCTGTCAGGCGAAATGGACAAGTCGCTGGTCTAGCCCTTTGTTATCTCTACTGTGTCGTTTGTGGCCTTTGTGTCTGTGATCCGGTTTTCCTTTTCCAGTACGGACTGGATGAAATCTGTGAAAATTTCCACCTGCTCCGGATCCCTTAGTACTATGGAGTGGACCGACTTGTCCTTGAGGGATATCACAATTTCATTTTCGTATACGTTGACGACCGAACTTATGAAAGTCTCCATTCCGTCCTTTATGAAAATCAGGCTCGCAAGCTTGGTTGCCTCGTTCTTGTCAGCGCAGACTATTTTCATTTGTCTTCGAACAGAAAACTGTCAATCTGGCTTTTTGCCTTTTCCCTTTTCTCCTGGTGCACTTTGAGAAAGGCGTTCACCTTTTCGATTAGTATTGCCTTTAGCTCGCCGGTGAGTAATTTGCCTGACTTGTAGTCGTCGTAGATGGTTTTGAGTTTCTTGTCGTCCGGCTCAAAGAAGATCCTGAGGTACTGGTATGACACATCGATGTCTGGGTTGCCGCCGATCTTTCTGTGCTCCTCTATGGTTGGCTGACCGCCGGAAAACGCGTACTTGTTTATCTTTTTCTTTACGGCCTCTGGGGAATCAGTGGTGTATACAGTTCCGCTCTCGTCGGACGCCGACATTTTTCCTCCCGGCCCTGACAGTGACGGTATCATGATGTTGTGGATAAGGGCGGGCTTTGGCCTGCCGATCTTTGGCGCAACATCTCTTGTTATTCTGAAATGAGGATCCTGGTCGACTCCGAGCGGAATCAGGACCGGTCTGTCCTCGATGAAGCACGGGGCCGACTGGAGGGAGGTGTAGAAGATCATCCCGATGTTTGTCTCTCCTGTGAAGCCGAACACCGCCTTTGTGTTTGAAAAGTTGATCTTTTTTGCGACCTCTGCAGCTATTGGGTAAAGCGTCTTGATGTTTTTTGTGTTGATTATTATCTTCGTATTTTCCGGCTTGAATCCAAGCGCTATGAAATCCAGCGCGTTCTCATACGCAAATAATCCGGTTTCCTCCAATGTGAGCCCGGGCTTTGCAAAGAATTTCTCATCGTCAGTCAGCTGGAAGTAGATGTTGGTGTCGAACTTTTCCTGGAGCCACTTTGCGAAAACCCACGGGACTAGATGTCCTATATGCGTGTGGCCTGACGGGCCGCGTCCGGTATACAGGAAAAATTTCTTGCCCTTTTCGTACTCGTCCAAGAGCCTTGCCAGGTCCCGGTGCGAGAAAAAGACGCCTCGCCTGAGCATAAAGTGCATCTCGCCTGTCACCTTTTCGATTTTTTTCAGCAGGGACTCCGTTATCTTTTCGGTTCCGAATTGTTTTATCAGCTTGTCATAGTCAATGTCGCCCTCGACGTGCCACGGGGTAACGATGAATTCGTCAGGGGGCATTCTTGATTGGGGTGGGTTAAGGTTTAAAAAGTCTTTTCGGGTCGTTGTGCTGTTGTCTCTGGTTCTCCATCCGATTGAAAAAACAATGATCAAA
>SCVO01000085.1 GCA_004322465.1 Candidatus Nitrosotenuis sp. | reverse complement strand
TGCCCACGTATCTATTTCGGGCTCATTAGATGCCGCAATAGATAATGCGTTAGAGCGGGAATGCTCCGCATTTCAGATATTTACCCGCAGTCCAAGAAGCTGGAATGCAAAAGAGATTTCTGAAAAAGACGCCAAAACTTTTAGAGAAAAGATGTCAAACAGCAAGATAGACAGGTTTGCAACAGTGGCACATATGCCATATTTGCCAAATCTTGCATCGCCTAATGCAGCTACACATACAAAATCAGTCAATACGCTTGTAAAGGAAGTAGAGAGGTGCGGCAAAATTGGCATCCCGTATCTGGTAGCCCATCTTGGAAGTCATATGGGAACCGGTGAGGAGAAGGGAATAAAACAACTAGTTAGTGCTTTTTCCAAGGCGGCAAATGTCAAAAACGACGTGGTCATTCTACTAGAAAACACTGCTGGACAGAAAAATTCTGTTGGCTCTGATTTTAAACAGTGGAAAGAGATCCTTTCTAAGCTAAAGCCAAAGGACAGATTTGGCGTTTGCTTTGATACGTGTCATGCATTTGCATATGGTTATGATTTAAGAACTGAAAACGCAGTTGAGGAGACGTTTAAGAAATTTGATGATGAGGTGGGCTTTGAGAATCTCAAAATTTTACACCTAAATGATTCAAAAGGAGAGATAGGATGTAATTTGGACAGACATGAGCACATTGGATTGGGCAAGATAGGCGAAAAAGGCATGGCTACAGTAATCAGGCTTGCCAACAAAAAGAAAATCCCAATAATTTTAGAGACACCAATTGATGACACTAGAGATGATTTTGCAAATATTAAGAAGGTAAAGGAGCTTGCATAGATTGGAATTTATTTTCGGTGTATGATGAGAATTTCATGAATTACGATAACATAATGCAATTGGCACTCGAGCGCGGTTTTTACTTTCCAAGTTGCGAGATTTATGCAGACGCACAGGCTGGGTTCTGGGAATATGGGCCTGCTGGTGTAAGTATGAAGACCAAGTTTTTGGAATTATGGAGGCGTGAGCTTGTAAGACGCGACGGCATGCTGGAAATTGATGGCTCCCAAATAATGTCACAGTCGGTTTTTGAGGCATCCGGGCACTTGGCAAGTTTTGCTGATCCGATAGTTCGATGCAAAAACTGTGGTTCAACATTCAGGGCAGACAGGATGATTTCCGAAGTATCCAAAATAGAAATACCGGAGAGTGCTGACCTTACAGATTTTGACAAGGTTATTTCTGAGAAAAACATCCGATGTTCAAAGTGCAAGGGAGAGTTCGATAAGGCTAGAAAGTTCAACATGATGTTTAAAGTTGAGATTGGTCCGGAGGGCGAGCCAGCGTATCTTAGACCGGAGACTTGCCAATCCATTTTTGTCGACTTTCCAAGACTCTTCAAGACAATGCGTGGCAAGCTTCCGCTTGGAATTGCACAAATTGGAAAAAGCTTTAGAAACGAAATCTCTCCAAGACAGAGCCTTTTGAGACTAAGAGAGTTTTATCAGGCAGAAATCGAGGTTTTCTGCAATCCAAATAAGCTAAATGATTTGGAGAAATTTTCTGAAATCCAAGATACCATAATTCGCATTCAGATTAACGACGAGATAAAACCGATGAGTTGCAGGCAGGCAGTTGAATCAGGGATCATTCCAAACAAATTTGTTGCGTATTATTTAGGAATACTGACAGAGTTTTATGAAAAGACTGGAATTGATGTTACAAAGAGTCGCTTTAGAAAACTCGGGGAAAAAGAAAAGGCGTTTTATGCTACTATTGCTTTTGACTTTGAGGTTCAGACCACAGTAGGCTGGCTTGAGCTTGTTGCATGCAACTATAGGTCAGACTATGATCTTACAAGTCACGCAAACAAAAGCAAGGAGAAGTTCGAGATCCTAGATGACGAGCAAAAGGTTCTACCTCACGTATTTGAGATTTCAATGGGAATAGATCGGAGTCTTTACACTATTCTAGAGCATAGCTTGCGAGAGGAAAAGGAAAACGACCGAATTGTTCTTTCTGTAAAACCATATCTGGCTCCAGTTCATGTCGGTGTTTTGTCGTTGGTCAAAAAGGATGGCCTGAAAGAAAAAACAGATGAAATCTACTTGAAATTAAAACGAAAGTATGACGCATTTTTGGATCATTCTGGAGCGATAGGACGAAGATATAGGAGATTGGACGAGGTTGGGGCACCTTTTGCCATTACAATTGATCATCAAACGCTTGAAGACGACACAGTTACTTTACGAAATCGCGACACCATGGAACAGCAGAGGATAAAGATTGCGGATATAGATCCCATATTATCAAAATCGATCTCATTTCCGTAAATTATCAGTTATTAAATTCTTAGTTAAAAATTAGATTAGTTCTTTTTGTCTTTGTTATCTTTGTCGTTTCCATGGTTTCCATTGTCGTTTCCATGGTTTCCATTGTCGTTTCCATGGTTTCCATTGTTGTTTCCATCGTCACTATTCTCATGGTCTTCTTCCTCTTCTGCATCCTCGTCTTCCACTTTCATTGGTTTTTGTGATTCACAGTCAACAAACGTGTTTGTGCCTTGTGCTCCATCACACTGATCATTGTCCAATCCGCCATTTAACAAGTCGTTGCCTTGACCACCATGAATTATGTCGTTTCCTGCTTCACCAAAGAGATTATCATTTCCTGGCATTCCAAATATCTTATCGTCTCCCAATCCTGCATTTACAACATCATTGCCAATTCCTGCATTAATCCAGTCATTGCCATCCCCGCCTACGATGTTATCGTCTCCCTGATTTGCGTTGACTCTGTCATTTCCAGCATCCGCATTAATTGTGTCATTATCTTGACCACCCCAGATTTTGTCATCTCCGTCTCCACCAGTTATAGTATCATTTCCCTGTTGACCGTGAATCTGATCTTTTCCTCCATTTCCGTCAAGTGTGTCGATACCTTTTCCACCCCAGATTTTGTCATCTCCGTCTCCACCAGTTATAGTATCATTTCCGTCTTGTCCGTATAGATAGTCATTACCTGCGTTTCCCTCAATTCCATCGTTACCTTTTCCGCCCCAGATTTTGTCATTGCCATCCCCGCCAATAATGCAGTCATTTCCGTCTTTTCCAGATATCTTGTCATCTCCTCCCAATCCAAAGACGAGATCGTCTTGGTTGGTTCCCTTTATGTTGTCTTTACCTTCTGTTCCGTAAATAACATTAGCAAAGTCAGATTCTGCTCTACCACAGAACGGGGCAGCTACTACAGTATCCAACATTGCAGTATTATTATCTGGATTTTGATCGTCACTATCAGTGAATACTTCTGCCGTATTGTGTATAGCACCTACTACAGTTAATGCAATTTGTGCTTGAATTGATTTGGTTTGTGTTGTATCTGCTTGCATATTTCCAAAGTCACATATCACCAATCCTAAACTAAATTGGCAATTTGGATCACTAGTTGAGTTAGGCACTGAATATGGAATAAAAGTTAGTCCTGCCGGAAGTTCATCTTGCACTTTGACATTAACAGCATCCGACGGTCCGTGGTTGACGACACTCAAATTGTATGTTATTATTCTTCCAGCTACAGTATTGACAGGACCCGTTTTAGAAAGGCTGAGATCTGTTATTGAGATAACATCAACAGGATCGGCATTGGCTTGATTATTTCCTTGATTGGGATCTGTAGAATCACTCGTTACTGTTGCGGTATTTGTTAGAGTTCCAGTAGTGCTAGAATTAACTGTAACATTCATGGTCACAATATGGGACTCTCCCGGTGGTACTGGATTAGTTAGATGACATACGACATTGTTATTTTGTGAATCAAATGAACATTCGGGAGAAGAAGTAGGTGCGTTAAAGGTAACGCCTGACGGCAGATTATCTGTTATTATAATATGATCTGCATCAGATGGGCCATCATTGGTTACTGTTATTGTGTACAATAGGAAATCCTGCCCTGCGGTTACAGAGGTCTTGTCAACTTGCTTTTGTAGTGAGAGATCTGATTCTGTCAGTATGGTGGTGGAAGTAGATGTAGATTGTGTTGCGGCACAGTTGGTACATGTCACGTTGACTTGATTTATGAATGGATCTTTAGAGCGTGGACCTACATCAGCCGTGTAATGTATTTCGACAAGATTATTGTTACTAATAGTGTAAGGACCGCAGCTTAATTGGTTAGGATTATTTGGTTGAGGTAGGATCTGGCAGGAATTTGGAGATGGTTCTGATGTTATCAATATGGAAGAAATGCCGTTTGGAAGTGCATCAGTTATCATTACTCCATTAGCATTTACCGAACCATGGTTGCGATTGTCTACTGTGATAATATAATCAATTGAACCAGATCCTGCAGTTACAGTAGATGGGGTGGATGTCTTTGTAACAGATGAAAAAACAACAGATGGGTTTACATCGGTTTGAACAGTGGCTTCAGCAGATGTACCAAAATTCTCCACAACTGCCTTATTTACCAGTGCACCCTGGGCACCAGGACTAATTTTGCCTTCTAGTTTTACTAAAACATAGTCACCTGCATCAAGTGTGCCAAAACTATTACAATCTACGGTATACAAATCTGCACCTCGTCTTTCACAATGCCCTGTTTGGGTAAATGTACCTGCGCTCACATCATGTACTTCTGTTGTAAACGACAATTGATTGGTCTGATTCAAATATGATTCAACTTGACCCGTACCTGTATTGGGAAAGAAATCGTGAATCCTTACTGCTGTTGCAAGGTCAGGCCCAATGTTAGTTGCTTTAATAGTATAAAGGAGTCCTTGTCCTGGAAGTGCTGTTGTGGCGTTAACACTCTTTGTAATGCTTAATTGCGTATCAGCTGGTGGTGTAGCTATTACAAGTGTGGCAAGCCCCGCAGGCGCTGCAAGCAGATTACTTGTAACAAATGTTGGCTGTGGGTGTGTGCTAGCCAGACTAAAACGATAGATAGATGGAAGATCTGCCGTATCAGTAATATCATCGCTTACATACAAATCATTTCCTGCCGTGTCAATTGTAAGACCAAAGGGGAATGATAATTCCCCATTTGTATTATCAGAGAATTCTACTGCTGGATATGGATTAACAGTATCGATTTTAATTATTCCTGGACCAAAGCTAAATGTTCCTGAAATGAATATTTCATTATTATGTACTGCTATACCGTTTGTTGCAGCCAATGGCTCACTAGATGTACCTGAATATACCATGATGGCATCGTAACCTAGCGGGGACGGAGGTACAGTGAGATCAACTTTGTATATTGCACCCGCACCGCTTTCTGCAGCAGTATCAAGAATGTAAAGGACGTTATTATCAATAGTTATATCTCGTATAGCTAAAAACGTAGAATTAGTTGGTACAAGTAATTGACTAGCTGCTGGTGCCCCAATTGGATTCACTGAATAAATTTGGTTATCACTTGAATCTGCAACGTAGATCATTCCATTGCTGTTAAATGCAATTCCTGTAAGCGATGTAAAAACAGTTCCAGTAATATCTTCAATGTTATTATTGGGAAGAGGGGGATTTGGTTGACCTTGTGCGTTCAGATTTATCCTTGAGATTTTGTCAACATTTGCGACATAAACATTTCCACCAAAAACTGCAACGTGCTCCGCATAGTCGAGGGTACCACCATTATTTATTGAAAATATATCGCCATTTGATGGGACTGCGGAAAATGCTAACGCTCCTTGTCCCAGCTCGCCTGCTTCAGGATCAATTATGATTACACGCAAGTCTGTAGACGGATTAGCAGATGCTTGTTGTATACCAAATGTCAGCAGTAATCCAAAAAATAGTAAATAAGCAATCTTTCTCATTTTTGTTACCTGTCACTTATTCCATGTTACCTTATAACCTAAACTAGGTTTTACCAGTTTTGGAAACATATGGTATACTCTCAGCATCATTGGTCGTAGTAAATTACCATACTATATAGGAAAAATGGAATTTTTACTTGATAAATGGTTCCAGATTGGTAAGATTTCCTTAGTCTGAAGCAACAGTTATCAGATCTGATACTATTGATCTGTATTTCAATTTGACCAATACATTTTCCATGGCTTGAGCCTCTGGAAGTACACCATCATCAGATTCCAATGTAACATGCCATGTTCCAATTATTGGATCAATAGACGTAATGGAAAATCGTTCCAATGGATTGTTTTGTCCTGAATATCTAATCCTGTAGATTTGGTCACCAATCTCCACACTCATTGTATTTCCTCTGTTACCTACAGTGGAGCCTTTTACAAGGCATGTATCTGCTTTTCCAATTACACATGTACCATCTGGTGCAATAACTCTATAATGTAAGTTGATATTTGCATCAGAGGAGTAGATGAGTCCAACTCTTGCTACAGTTTGTTCTTTTTCATCTAGTATCGAACTTACAACAACTGGAAGTGAAATTGGGGTTGATATTGATGGTACAAACGTTCTAAGTGTTGCCTTTTCAGTATCTATATTGTTGCCATACAAGTTTAGTCTTGCATTAACAGCGTATTGCGATTCTTTTCCAGCCGTAGGAAGTTTCCATTCCAGATCAATTACTGACTGTCCTTTGGTGAACACATGTTCTGCTGACGTGTACACAACCTGATCGTCTACCATTAACGATACTGTTCCAAACAGCGGCTTGTCTCCTTTGTTGTATATGTATGCAGTTGGTCTGTATGTTGTTCCCTCTGCTTTGCTTGGAGATGAGTCAAGCTCCATCCTTGCATCAAGTTTGTATGTTGGTTTGACTCCAAGATAGTACTTTTCAGAATCTTGCACTTTGTTTTCTGCGTTTATCGCATGTATCCAATACGCTATGGCAGGTGCTTGAAGGAAGGAGGTTGGTAATTCTGCAGAGACAAGATACGTGTTTGTTATGTTTTGAAGTGGAGTAATATCCATTTTTACCGCTGCATAATCACTATAGTTTCCGCCTGCAGTGACAACTCTTAGTTCAGATCTGCCAAGGGCAGATGGGCTATTTACTATAGACGATACTTTGACATGATCCACTCCTTTCACAAACTGGTTTATTTCACTAGCTTGAACTGGCTTGTTGTCATT
>SCVO01000084.1 GCA_004322465.1 Candidatus Nitrosotenuis sp. | reverse complement strand
GATGGTCCTATTGGCAATTCTTCACATGTACTACCAGTATTTTTCCGGCAGATACAAAATCAGAAACGAGGTCCTGTGGGTTACAGGTGTAATACTGGGTACAGTTACAATTCTTGAGGCATTTACCGGTTACGATATCATATTTAGCGAAAGAGCAGAACTTGCAATTAGTATTGCGGCGTCTCTTACGAACTCCATTCCGATTGCAGGTCCTGTGATACGGGATACCATGTTTGGCTCGGGATTCTCCGACTTTGTCCTGAGGTTCTACGCGCAGCACGTCTTTGTCCTGCCATTAGTGATGCTTGGGCTGATGGCTGTTCACTTTCCAAGGTTCATGGTATTTGACGTACCGATGGTAATGGCAATAGCCGGAGCAATTTTGGTAACGGGAGGAGTATTCCCAATTGATCTTGGATTCAAGTTTGAGCCGACGGTGCCGCCTGGCATTACCGTTCCCGAATGGTACCTGACCGGCCTGTATGCATTTCTTAGGTCACAGTATGACAAGTTTGTAACGGGTGTTTTGTGGCCCGGACTGTTTATCGGCTCGCTTGCATTGGTGCCGTTCTTGGACAGGTACAAGAAATTCTCATGGAAGGACAGGCCGCTGGTCACCGCCTTTGGAATAACCGGAATTGCGCAAATCATGGTAACCACATACTGGGGATTCTACATACCGTCTGACACCACCATTCCACTGGTTCAAAGACTGGTAATTGATCCGATATTCTTCTATCTTGTAATGATACTGCTGGTGCCAATCGGCTTTGGGTTCAGCTACATGATGATAAAGCTGGCACAAGAATCCGAGCGAAAGGCAAAGCTAAACAAGGAAAAGGGACCAAAGAAGGTGGCAGAGATACAACTTTCGCAAAAATGGCTCAACTGGGTAATAGTCGGACTTATTGCATTCCAAGTTTACCTAAACATCGCCGCATACAACGCAGCCTTGTCGGGACTAAACAATCTGTCGTTGTTCTTTACCGGCATAATTCTGATGGTGTTTGCAGGAATATTCCACATATATCGATATGCGATGTCAGAGTCAAAAAAGCCCCCGCCACCCCCACCCGCCCAAGAGCATCCTGCAGTAGCGCATGCCAAAGTGCCGGAGGTAGCAAAAGAGACGCAGAAGGAGCTTCCAAAAGAAGCACCAAAGGCAGAGACATCCTAGTTTCGTTTCGCGAAACTTTATAATACTTTTAGAAATCACAAAAGCCGATGAGCACTCCTACATCAAGCCATGCATACGGAATTGGAATCATGGCAATAATTGTAGGGGCCGCAGCAGGAATCGGTTATTACCAAATGTACTACCTTCCTGAACTCAATGCAAAGCCAAAGGTGTCAGCAGAAATCCTAAACCCTGTTGGAACGACACACATCCAGATGATACCTGGCGCGGCAAACCCAGACCAGAAGGACAACTTTATTCCAAAACTAGTTCCAGTCCAGCTTGGCGTGGATAACAAGGTAGTGTGGACAAACACGGATGACACTGCGCATACTGTAACTCCTGATACACCATATGACGATCCGTACAGCGGGGAGTTTGGCTCGCCTGGAGTAATAAAGCCTGGAACGACCTACGAGTTCCTGTTCACAGCAGACCAGAAAATATCGTACCACTGCACGCCGCACCCATGGATGAAGGGCTCACTAGAAATCACAAAGCAAAGATTCTAGGAATACTTGGCAAACAAAATATCACTTTCAATTTCCTTGTGCTGCTCTATTATGGATGCCCGAAATTTTACATCGTGAGACTCGTCAGTATCAAATGATATTACCGCGGTAAACTCGGCCCTGTTCTGCGGCATGGACTCCCTGCTGATGAAAAGACGTGACGCCTTTTGCGAGATCTTCTTTCCATTGTACGAGGTGAACAACATTAGTTCGTTAGAGTTTAGGATTTGCGTGTTTAGCACTATGCTATCGTATTTTCCTGAATAGTTGATATTGACCGTCCCTCTGATTTCTGAATCCTTTTTTATGTTGAGCGATTCCAGCGTAATTTCGATCTCTTTCACGATTCTGACAACTGTCCTAAAGATAAATAATTTTTGAAAAATCTAAAAAGTAAAGCAGGTCAGAAAGTGTTAGCCAGATCAATTCCAGCACGTCTGCCCTTTTTTTGAATTTTACATTGAAAATAGGTAGTTTGCATCCAAACCCGCGTTCGAAGGTTCCCTGAGGAACAGTCAGCGTGAGTTCGGCAGGTCTCGTGAACAAAACATGCAGTAAGCTAATCGGAGTAGCTACAAAACTCCTTTCCATAATTTTTTATTTTAAATTTTCATAGAGATATTTTTCATAATGTAACAAGTAGGATTTAAGAAATAGTAATTTTTCTCTATTCGTTTCTTAATGAAGTTCTTCCGATATGTTTTGTTAGTGTTTTATGAGCTTCTTCCACTTGTTTGTCGGTTAAAATACCAGCCGAAGGATCAGAGTGTTTTGTCATAAGATTTTGTGAATCTTCTTCATGTTTTGATATTCCAAAATAATGTCCTAATTCATGTGCAAGAATGTCTCCTTCACGTGCTATGTCAGTAGGCGTTTCACAAGATACCACAGCGCCCTTCCCAAACCCAACTGGCGGGCAGATGCCGGAAGCTTTGTGAATGCCTCTTACCAAATAGACATTCGCGTTTCCTTTTTTCTGCCAATCCTTCCACAATAATGGGTATAATTCATTTTTTAAGTCATGGAGTTTGCTAGATTTTCTAAGCACTATTTCCGATACCTCAAGATGAATTAGGAAATTGTGCCAAACATTGTTTGCAGATTCGACAATATCTGCAATGAATGAATCAAAGTTATCAAATCCCCCAGTTTCCAATTCCTCGTCTGAAGATCTAAGCCCTTCAAAACTCCCATCGTCATTGGCAATGATATTAACAAACAGATTAATTGTAAACGGTGTGCATCTTGCCGAAGATACAGTATTGCCAAAACCAGTTTTCCCCCCCTTTGACGGTGAGCTCATCTTTGTCACTTGTTTTATTCCGTTTCTGAACATTGCATCTCCATTGTAATTTGTTTTTTGAAAAAGTAAAATCTTGTCAGAGTCAGAGGTAAGCGACATTGAGGAGGCATTGTGTTTCACAGGCGTATTTTTTAGATCCGTGATATCCTCTGCAACTATGAAACTGTCGCCTTGACAATTGTCTTTTTTGAATAATGTTACGGTCACAATTCAGTTACCGTCAATCTACTATATCAGCGATATGAAGACTAGTAGATTTGAACCTCTGAGAGTTCGAGTCATCATGGATTTGAACCATCATAGAATTTAGATCTAACAGGTTACAGCAAAGTCCATTGTCTGTGTGGTCGAACCAGTAAATGACGGATTCAAAAGAATTGTCTGCAGCTGCCAGAAGGTTTGCAGTATTGTTGCAGGAAGAAATGAATTTGTGAGTGTTTGATCATATGTTTGCAATGGTATCTTTTGCAAGTATGCTCCGGATGTACTGTTGTAGTGTGTCCTATTTACAAGCATAATGGAATTATTTCCAGAGTCAAGCCAGTTGGTTCCGCTTATTGTTAGAGTTGCATTAACTGAGCCAGAGTTAGTCATGTTAAGTTCGACCTGTGAACTGACCGCATTTGGAAGAAGTTGACCATAATTAACTACGTTACCGTTAGGAAATGATATGCCGCATGTACCAAGTACTTGAGTTTGGCCTTGTGCCACACTTGATGCTTCAAATGATCCATTAAACAGATATGCAGAGCCAGCATTTGAGGCGCCGGCGTCATCTTGATATGCACCGATAATAATGGAGTTGCCGGAGATAGATACAGAGTTGCCAAAGCTGTCATTTGAGACAGGTGTTGGGTTGTTAAGTGTGTGCAACAGTGCGCCTGTTGTCGCATCAAAGAGGTATGCAGATCCTGCGTCTGTGGCGCCGGCATCATCTTGATATGCACCGATAAGAATGGAGTTGCCGGAGATAGATATACCATGACCAAACTGATCTCCTGAGGCAGGTGCCGGGTTGTTAAACGTGCGAAGCAGTGCGCCTGTTGTCGCATCAAAGAGGTATGCAGATCCTGCGTCTGTGGCGCCGGCATCATCTTGATATG
>SCVO01000083.1 GCA_004322465.1 Candidatus Nitrosotenuis sp. | reverse complement strand
AGAAAAAAAAGACATCGCCAAGTACAAAATAGGATACTTTTACATTGCAATGCTTGAGGCAATAGAAAATTCGGTTGCCTTGGCAACATTTAGTCTGATTGAGACGGCAAGCGCAATATCAGGAGCGGTTGTGGCGATTGGATTAATCATTGGACTACTGTATCTTGGAATTATTAAGAGAATACCACTCAAGATAACAAGACTTGTGTCTGGAATCTTGTTGGCATTAACTGGAATTCCTTTGATATTGTATGGGTTTGATATATCACATCCAGCGATCTTGCATTGGCTGATACCTCCCTTATCCAAAGTCTAATTTTTCTCGACCAAGACGACCAAATAAAATAACATTGGAGGATGAATCATCAGAATCTTTTAAATGAGCAGAGAGTGAACCTTGAACAAATTGCAGACAACCAAAAAACCGGTTAATTACCAACATTTAGCAATACTTGCCATTGCGGCAGTACTCGTAGCTGGGATTTGGATCTTTGGCTTTGACGATGAGTTATTTGGAACAAAGCCGATCAAAAGCCCAATCCCACAACCAGTACAACAAAAATCTGTAGTGCAAAATCCCACAATTACGCAAAAAACGCCTAGTGAAAACCTACAATCAAAACCAGATGCCACACCAACAGAAAAACCAGCAGTAATGCCTGAACAAAAACAGGTAATTCAGTACGCTACAAACAAAGATCCTGATCTGACAGATTCGCTAGAAAATAGCAAGTTTGAGCTTGACGTTGATGGGACCGCCTACGAAGGATCCCCCTCACTTGCAAAGCATGCAGAAATTACATTAAAGCTAATGCCAATCAAGGGTACAAAATTGGAAAAATTTGATGTAAGTGACGGAAGAATGATCATTGGCGATGGGTCTGTTTCCTTTGACACGGGCACTGCAGAAGTCAAGGGAACGACAATATCGATTAGCGTCATCCATGATGATTCACTTGACCCATTCTTTACGATTACGGGAACATTGGATGAGCCAATTCTATCCAACAAGGATTCAACCCAGAAGGTCTCATTTTCAGACCAATTAGTATATCTTGGAAATAAAGATGATTCGACTCCACATCATTTTGATGTTAGTGGCAAGCTAAAACATTAGGTTATTTCTAAACGGAAATGGTACTGAATCTTCGACGTCTGTTCGATTTTTTATGGTCTACCATCAGATAATATTAGAGAATTTTTGATACGGTATCTTTTAGTTCGGTGGCGGCCTGCTTTCTCTTTCCATGAGGCGATTGACTGACCCCTTCAACCAGATCATCGATTATGACTCCCATCGCCCCATCAAGTGCTGCTCGAACTGCGGTTATCTGTTGAACGATTTCTGGATAACTTTTACCTTCGTCTATCATTTTTCTGATCCCCTTGACATGCCCTTCTATTCTTGCCAGCCTCCTTGCCACTTCGGGCAACTTGTGATGAGTCATGCTCTACTCTTGTTTTTCTATACTATTTAATTATCTGGCTAATTCGTCCAATATTTAATACGCTTTCATCAGGACGTAAAATTGAGATCAATACGCTCTTTTGTCTAAAATCAGTCTTGCAGAATTTGCCATAAACACCAGCTCAGAAGACACATGGATGAGTGCGGCCAAAAGCGGATTTATGTGGCCAGTAAAGGCAAGAAAGATTCCGAGACCGTCAACTCCTAATGTTCCAAAAAAGTTCTGCCGGATTGCAAAAATCGACTGCCTCGAGTTTCTCACAAGATACGGAATCCTCATCAGATCTTCTGTCATCAGTACAATATCGGCAGTCTCTATGGCGACGTCCGTTCCAGTCTTGCCCATCGCTATTCCGATATGGGACTTGGCAAGTGCTGGCGCATCGTTGACGCCATCTCCAACCATTACAACCATCTTGCCATCGGAGTGTCCTCCGACTATTTCCTCAATTTTTGAGACTTTGTCTTGTGGGAGTAGTTCTGCATGGTATTCGTCAATGCCGACTTCCTCCGCTATTCTTTTCGCAATCTTTTCATTGTCTCCAGTTAGCATTACGACTTTAATTTTCATCTTTTTTATTTCTGCTACCGCCTTCTTTGCTTCTGTTCTCAACGAGTCCTCAAAGAACACGGCTCCCACAAGTTGCTTGTCAATAGCTAAAAACGTAGCAGTTAGAGCAAACTGTAGAAGATCGGAATCCTGCTGTCTGACAATCTGCAAGGTACGACCTGCATTGTCACGGTATTCATTTACTAAATATTGAAAAGAGGTTCTTTTTGATTTTAGCAGTTCGGAGATTCTCTGAGTGGCAGATTCAGAATCGCCATCATTAATCACTTTGTCTATAAACTCCAAGTTTCCAAGACTGATTTGCTGGCGGTCATATGTTCTTGTTACCCCTCTTCCAACAGATATAGTATCAGAAGCATCAGGACTTGATTGAGTCATTGATAGTCCCTCCTGACTTGCCCTTTCTTCTATTGCCCTGGCAAGGGGATGGTTGATGTTTTTCTCGACCATTGCTGCATATTCCAGTATTTTCATGGGTTTCAGTGAATGCTCTAGCGAAACAACCTGAGAAACAACAGGTTTTCCATATGTCAGAGTACCGGTCTTGTCAAATACAATCGTGCCAGCATGACTCAGGTTCTCAATCTGGAGGCCGCCTTTGATGACAATTCCTCGCTTTGAAAGCTTGCCGGTGGTGGCAAGCAGTGCTATTGGGGTGCCGACTGCAAGACCACATGCTCCCGCAACTATGATCACAGACAGTGTGGATGTCAGATTTTGTGTCACAAGATAAGTTATGATTGAAAGGCCTATTGCGAATTGAATCAGCCTCGTGGCCATTCTGTCGCTTATTTTCTGTATTGGGGCCTTTGAGATTTCGGCTTCCTCTACAAGGTGTATTATCTTTGCAAAAGTTGTATCGGAAGAGATTTTTTCACACCTGATTTCCAGATGACCTGTCAGGTTTATTGTCCCGGCAAAAACACGGTCGCCTTTCTTCTTATCAATTGGAATGCTCTCTCCGGTGATACTTGACTGATCTACTGCAGATGAGCCCGTGATTATTGTGCCATCGACTGGAATCACATCGCCCTCTCTCACGATTATTATATCGTTAACGTTTACTCGTTCAATCTCAACTAATTGTTGCCCATTTTCGTTTTTTACCAGCGCCCTTCTTGGAACCATCTTGTAGAGAGACTCAATGTTCTTCCTTCCTTTTTTTACAATAAAACCTTCAACAAATTCTGACAGTATCGCAAAAAAAGTAACCACTATTGCAGGAAGAAATTGTAACGAGACCAGCGATGCAACTATTGCAATAACCATGGAAAGTTCCATGTTTACGCGGCCTTTTCTTAGGGCATACAGTGATTCCTTGAGAATAGGATAGCCGCCAATCAATACGCCAAGTGTAACGATTGTATTTCCAATCCAATCAGGCTGTGCGAGCCGTAGCCATGCAATGAATATTGTGATTATGCCAAGCCCAGCCATGCGTAGAATTTCTATTCTCTTGTCTTCGGGTTCATCAAATGACTCATGTGCCTTTTTTGGGTCAAATTCACATGCCCCTGACATAATATCCTCTGGGGGAGGATAGGATATATGTTTTTAGAATAGATTTAATCCAGTTTAGATTTCAATTAGTATGATATTGAAATGATGTATCAAGTTTTATCCTACAATGTAACTTCATATTTTTTCCATCGTCCGGAACCAATCTGCCTTACTAGGCCAAGTTCAACCATTTTTGTCATGTAGTTGCGGTACGAGCGGTCGGTGACGGTTTCATCCATTGATTTTCTATATTGGTTGAACAGTCGTCCAGAGTCCATTACCTTGTTCTGCTTTAGCAATTCATAGAGGGTCTGTTGGTGCTCGTTTAGTTTTCTAAGAAGATATGATAGTCGGTATTTTCTTGCGCACTTTGTTGCGACCTTTACATGGTCCAAGGCAATAGTTTCGGAACCTCTTGATTCCGCATCGATTGCCGCGTTTTTCAGAATCTGTATGCTGGCTCGAGCATCCCCACCGCTTGACTTTGCAATCTCTGAGATGAGCTCATCAGAAATGGATTGAGGATGAAGTCCAGAATCTATTCTGTCTTGCAGTATCTGTGTAATCTCATGTGGCTCGTAGCCGCCAAACTCCACCTCATGCAGGTGCAGGCTGCTTCTGATCCTGTTGTCCATGTTTATTGGAGAATAAGAGTAGTTTGATATCAGAATCAAAGGACATGAGTTTCGTGTAAAAGTATAGAGTAGATCATTGTCCTTCAGGTGGTCTGCTTCGTCAAGGCAGATTATGACCTTGCGCTTTAACTTCTCAAATTTGCGAATCAGTTCACTTGTAGACTCTTTTCCGTGGATCATGAAACCCATCTGACTGAGTATCTCCTCCATGACCTTGTGAGAGGTCCTGTTCGACCAGCAATTGACATACACATGCATGTCTTTGAAGTGATCACGTAATATCGACCGGACTACGGTTGATTTGCCGGCTCCAGGAGAGCCGTATACGTAGAGGTTTCTTGCCAGATTGCCAGTCTTTATTGGAGATAAACAGTTGAGAATCTCATTTTTGTGACTATCTCTGCAAAGCGTCTTTTGAGGTAGGAAGGCCTCATGCAGCAGACCTTCATCCAATATTATAGGCCTCCCCATCGTATCTTCGTAAAACTGGACATTTGTCCAGCTTAACCTTTGCCACGGTGATTTTCCGATAGAAAATCGCTTTTGGAAAATAGCTATTCTGGGACAGCTATAGATTTCTTAGTTGAAAACCGTGATCTTTCAGAGATTTTCGGCGCGAGATATGAGCCGTAATTAGGTGCTCGCTGGGAGCACATCACATCGGAACAAATCTCCTCTGCGGAGAAGATTTGAACCTAATGAGTGATGCTCCCTGCGAGCCACTGGTATCGGCTAATGTCTCCATCTGAGAATCTTGCGGAAATGTAACGGAACGTTACAGTCGCAAAACGGAATATAACATAAAACAATGTGATGCGGATGAGCCGAGCACTAGAGATCTATCCACTCAGGAAGAGAATAGAAAGAGAACTGGAATTTATCAAAGAGGATCCACACAATGCCGAATCAATTCTAAAGTATCATCAGTCCAGGGTGGCGGAGGGCATCAGCCCTGCAAGGATCCATAAGTGTCTCAATACCATCAAGCTCATTTCCAGAATGCTTGGAAAGTCATTTGCGGACGCCACAAAGGACGACTTTGTGAAGCTTGTTTCAGAGTTTGAAAGCACCGACTGGTCGGACTGGACCAAGAGAGACTACAAGGTGATTCTAAAGCATTTTTACAAATGGTTCAGGAACTGGGAGGACGGTGCGCCGCCGGAGGTTAGGTGGATCAAAAAGACTTCCAGTGCGCAAAACAAAAGGCCGATACTTCCAAAGGACCTCCTCACGCCGGAGGAGAAGGATGCCCTCCTACGTGCAACCTACAATCCAAGAGACAGGGCGTTGTTTGAGATTCTATTTGAGTCAGGAAGAAGACTTGAGGAGATTCTCACACTGCATCTCAGTGACATAGAATTCGACACCATAGGAGCCAAACTCTACGTTGACGGAAAGATAGGATCCGACTTTGTGAGGATAATCTCTTCCGCGCCCTCGCTTGCCATATGGCTTGACCATCACCCAGGAAGGAACCATCCCGATTGCCCGGTATGGATTGGGTTTGGCAGCACTAATCTGATGAACCAGATCACATATGCTGCTGCCGTGTCTATTCTGAAAAAGGCGGCAAAGAGAGCTGGAATCAAGAAGAGGATCTTCTACTACCTTTTCAGGCACACCAGGGTAGACGAGACGCAGGGAATTCTTACCGAGCCCCAGCAATGCATGATGTTTGGATGGAGGTTCGGCTCTGCCATGCCTGCCACATACATGAAAAGATACGGAAAGCACATCGACAATGCGCAGTCGATCATGAACGGGATAAAGCCGCAAGAGAAAACAGTCGTTGTCAATTCACAACCGAAAAAGTGTTTCAGATGCAGCCTTGAGAATTCTCATGTCTCCAAGTTCTGCAACAGATGCGGTGCACTACTAGACACATCTACATCCAGTGATGTTGACCAAAATAAAACTATGCTAGACAAGCTCATCTACGGAATTGCCGCAGAACCGCAGAAATTCGAGAAGCTGAGAGTTGCACTGACGAAGATCAACAGAGATGATCAATCCTAGCGGAATCATACCTACACAGCCTATTTTTAATTGCCAGAACAGAGTTGTCTGGATTCAAAATGAGAGGACTATGCACTAGATGCAAGGAGTATAGGGGGGTGGGGGAGGAGTGGGACATTCACTTCTGGGAGAACTTTCCTATGTGCGACAAGTGCGGGGCTTTCGTTGATCTGGAGGATCAGTGATGGAAGAGGAATTCGAATCTGTGATCCTGTCGTGTGGTCACGCCATCAACACCAATTCTGGCCTTGGTAAATGTATCAAGTGCAAGATGAACAAGTGCGGCAAGTGTCTGCAAGTAATTGGTGAGCATCTGCTATGCCCAAAGTGCTTCGATGACAGGATGAGGGAAAAGAATGAATGAGCTTTGGCAATGCGGAATCTGCCGGTCGCTTGTCACAAGGGACCAGATAGACGGAGTGTGCAAAACGTGCAAGAACCACACGTGCAACCACTGCAAGAGGATCTGCGACAGATGCCAGGAGATATGCTGCATGCTGCACGTGGAGGCAAAGATAGTGATGAGAAATCAGCAGCCGTATGTACACAGACTATGCTGGATATGCAAACAGATCTGGGTTTAGTTCCAATAATTCTTTTGTAACTATAGTGTCGTTAGGAGACATTATGATTACAAAGAACATATTTTAATACTTGTGTCACTATAATGTCTTTAGGAGACATTATGTCTACAAAGAACATAAGGCTAGGAAGCACGGAATTGAAGTTGATACTAACGCTCGAGGGGGAAGAGAAGAGCATCTTTACTACAGCAGATGCCTACAAGATACTCAAATCAACAAGAGACTCCGTCAACACTGCATTATACAGACTCAGAAAGAAGGGAAGAGTCGAAAAGATAGAACGCGGAAAGTATCTTCTCATACCGGCCAAGGCAGGATACAAAGGTAAATGGGCAGAAGTGCCTTTTGTCATAGCCAACCACCTAGTGAAACCATACTACATCGGATTTGCATCTGCCCTCAACTATTGGGGCATGACAGAACAGGTCCCGAGTGTGACCTTTGTAGTGACAACCAAGAGAAAAGAGAATATCAAGTTCGGACCACTCACATTCAAGTTTGTTACAATAACAAAAAAGAGATTCTTTGGGACGACAGAAGGGAAGATCGGTAATGATAGTTTTAACGTATCTGACAAAGAAAAAACAATAATCGATTGTCTTTTGCACCCAGAATATTGTGGAGGCCTCGACGAAGTGGCAAAGGCCATATGGGAAGAAGGAGACGGACTAGATTTTCTCAAACTATTCAACTATGCCAGAGACATAAAGGTGGATGTGGTGACCAGGAGGCTTTTGTATCTGCTCGAAATATTGAAGATGAGTAAGAAAGTAAAGAACATGATAGAGATGCCAAAACCAAAAGGATTTTTGTTGCTCGATCCTAGCTGGCCAAAAGAAAACATAGAATACTCACACGAGTATGGACTTATTCTCAACAGGACAAAGGACTCACTGACAAGGTGGATGAGGCATTAGATGATAGACGGAAAATCGCTCAGAAGACAAGCAGGTAAAGAAAACCTTGACGTCTCAATGCTCGAAAAAGACTACGTCTTGGGATGGCTGCTTTTTGCAATAGCGTCAAGCTCATTGGCAAGCAAGCTTGCATTCAAAGGAGGCACTGCACTTTCAAAGGTTTACTTCCCGACCAGATGGAGGCTTTCTGAAGACCTTGATTTCACATTGCTTGACAACACCGATTGGAAGACCATCATAGAAGCATTGAAAAACGAAGTGCCAAAAATAGTCAAGGGTTCGGTCGGCATAGAGGTCAGTCTCAGGCCGAAACCTCACACAAACCCTGACTATCTACAAGCCAAGATGAAGTACAAGGGGCCGGTAAATACTAACACAATCAAAATTGAGATCACTCGGGAAAAATTTGTTGGAGACGTTGTTAAGAAGCAAGTTCCAAAGAAATTCGATTATCCAAAGTTTTCCGTGAATGTCTATACTCTTGAAACACTGGTTGCCGAAAAGACCAGAGCAATCATCGAGCGTGGATATATCAGAGACTATTACGATGTCTGGAGGCTGTTAAAGATCGGAAAGTTCGACAAGAAGAAGACAAAAGAGCTGTTTGTTGAAAAATGCAATGCCAAAGGTGTGAAATTTACCGGATTAGATCAGTTCTTTCCAAAAGACATCATAAAGACGCTAGAGCCGCACCTTGAAACCGGTCTCACCAGACTCAGTAGAGGAAAAATGCCTTCACTCCAAACCATCATCAGTCAGCTCAGAAAATCTTTGGAAAAGTTTCTCAAGTAACTGACATCTAGCGGAATCTCACACCCGTAACCTAGTTCTTAACACAGTCAACATCTGGATGGTGAGCTGGTACTGCATATGCGGTAACTTCGTCCGTGACAAGAGGTTCTGCCCGAGATGCAAGTTCTTCCGCTTTAGAATAGAGAACTCGCCAATCCTTGATTATTGGGGCCCGAGACTCGGTCAGCTGTCCAACGGCCTTCCATTCAATTTTCCGGTGAACTTTTTGACAACTCATGTTCTTGTGAGCGGTCAGACCGGGACTGGTAAGACCAGATTTGCGATGAACCTTGCTGTCAAGTCAGCAAACTACGAATCTTTCCAAAAAATCAGGCTTTTGGTAGTAGACGTAGAGGGTGAGTGGAAAAACATCATCCCGAAGCTGAAGGGCCCAACTGAATATTTTTCAGTTGACAGGAATCTGAAGATCAATCCGTTTGATTTGGGAGATCCTGCACTGATCAGGGAATTGATGAGAGAGACAGTTTTCAAGGGAATAGAGAAGGAATACATCGATTTATCAGCTCAAATGAATTTTGTCCTGCAAGAGACTATCAGCGAGAGTCACAGTATAGACGAACTGATCAGAAACATCAGATCCTATGACAGGCAGAAGCTGACCGCGCTTGACAAGACAAAGACAGCCCTCCTAGTCAGACTCGACCCGTTCATGCGCTCTCCGTTGAAGGAGATTTTTCTCTGCAACAAATCAAATCCGGACTTTTCCAAGCTCGATGAAAAGAATGTCATAATAGATTTGCACGCGCTGGATGCGCTAGTAGCATACAACTCGGAGCTACGACTCATCTACAACACCATCACGACCTACTATCTGAGAAAAATGCTGAATCGTGGGACCTGCGAATGGGTCTCCAATCTGTTCATAGCAGATGAGGCCCAGTTGCTGGTCCCTAAGATTCTCCATAAAATCGTCGTGACGGAGTCCTGGCCGGCTACTGAATTTGCGACGCGCCTCAGAAAACGAGGCTGCGGTCTTGTGCTGATCACCCAGTCGCCGAGCAACATAGAGAAAGACATATTCAAGAACACGGGCGCAAAGATAGCCTTTCGTCTACAGCACCAGGAGGACATACGCCTTCTGGCAGAGGCAGCTGCCTTTGTGGACCAAGTCGAATACGAGTACCTTGCTGACAGATTCGTCAAGTTGCCACGCGCAACTGCAATTGCAATTGTGTCCGGTTACGAACCTTTCCTCGTGTCAGCTGACAACTTTGACATTATGCCGCTTGAAGCAGCAACAATTGCAGCAGCAACAGCAGTTGATGCAGTTGCAGCAACAGCAACAGAAGCAACAGCAAGCAAAGAAGACAAAGGAGACAAAGGTAATGGTGATGACAACGACGACAATTACACTTTCCTTGAAAGCATAGACAAGGAACCATTTCTCTCAGTCATCGAAAGGCGCACAAAGCTCGGATGGGACGACAAAAGGTACACCAGTACAGTTGACGACCTTCTGAGGAAGAAGAAAATTGAGATGGTCAGAGTCAGGCTCGGCAGAGGATCTCCCAGGATCCTGTACCAGAAGCCCGGAGCTGTACCTAGTGTCAAGCACGAGTTCTACGTAAACTGGCTAGCGGAAAGTCTCACCGCAAAGGGATATCATGTCAGAAAAAACAAAGATGGTCCAGACATAGAGGTATTGGAACACAGTATGGTGATCGAAGTGGAGCTCGGCAAATCAAACATCTCAGGCAACCTGAAAAGAAATCTGCAAGAATTCAAGAAAGTGATTGTCTGCTCGGATGATTCCAAGCTCATCCAAGCCCTCTCTGCCAAAACAAAGGAGAATCGGATTTTGTTTCTGCCAATCCAAAAAGTCCCGGCCGTATTTGAAAAGATGCGGGCTGGAGAGGATTTCTTGAATACTTGATAATGAGGTGAGCAAGTGGAAGATGAAATACCAAAACTATACGAAACCGAAGACATACCGGCTGAGAAGAAGATAATCTACCAGAAATGGGAAATTCCGCAGATTGGTTTCTACTGGCTGGTTGCAGAATTGGACAAGAAGGAAAATCTTGCCTACGGATATGCGAACCTGAACGATGATCAGTTTGCGGAATGGGGCTACATCAGCCTAGACGAGCTGACGGAGAACAACGTCACGAAATGTCACAGTTGGCAGCCCTGCTCGTTTGAGGAGGCCCAGAAAAAGATGCAGCAGTACAGGAGGGAGCGCCATCTCAGATGACGACGACAGGTTCGCTGATGACTTTAGCGTCGACATACCTACTGATGATTCAAAAAGATACGAGTCGCTCTACGACGGCTATCTTGTGGATGATTACGGAAAGGTGGTGGGGGAGGCCAAAAAATACGACCCGTATTCCAGGTTTGGCCACATAATGCTGTACGAGATCGACTCGTTTGGATTTGTTCCCGGTTTCATCAAAACGGGCCTCCGGCTGATGTCAGAAGAAGATTTGATGTCAGATGAAAAGCTCAGAAAGTCGCTAGAATCTGCAAAATACGATACTTGGAAGAGATACCATATTGTAGACCTGATTGCAGAGTACGACCAGATGTGCAAGAACCGGGAGTTCTTTGAGACGTTCTGCAAGAGGATCTATCAGGACGTTTTAGAAAAGGAGAAAAAAGATTGACTCTGTTTTATCATTAGTTGGTTATTCTGTTATTACCAGATCTACTAGTTGTTTATCTATTTGTCAGGCAGTTAATTATTCAGTGGTAATATGGAACTGACATCGGAACTTGCGGAAGAACTCGTTCATAGAGGATACGAATCCCCAGATCTTGATTATAAGGAAAAATTCGACAACAGCACCGGATCTTGGATGGAAGTTGCCAAAGATGTCTATGGCATGGCCAACCATGGGGGTGGATACATAGTGTTCGGAGTACAGGATGCAACGTTCAAACCAATTGGTATGGATCAAAGTTTTCACATAGACTCTCAAACTTGGGCCGACAAATTTTCAAAATGGATTGACGGAAAAATCAACCTGACCTACTTGGAATATGCAGGTAAGGTTGATGGAAACGCAGTCAAATTTCCAATACTGTACATTCATGGCTCGGTTTCATCTCTTGCAATACCAAAAACTGATGGAATTTATAATCTGCCCAGCGGACAACCTACCATTGCGTTCAACAGAGGAATAATCTACACAAGGGAAAACACTAGCACTGTTTCTGCAACGGGAGGGGAGTTTTGGAAGTTGTTTGTATCTTTAACAAAAAGAACTGCACAGACAACAGGTTCTGAGGGAACTCCTCTAGAAGTGATCTCGGTGCTGAATAGAAAAGCACAGCCAGACGTAATTGAAGAGACTTTGTGGTTCAATTTGTTTCCAATAACAGAACTGCCTGATTTTATTCATGTTGCAAGCACTGAATCTCGCTCTCCAAAGGATGTTTATGATCACATACGCGAAGAATTTGCCAAACAGGGAATAACAAAATACGACATTCCATCATTTCTGCTATCTGACAAAAAAATCTACTCATTCAGCCCCTTTGATGATATGAACCCGCTTACCTTTTGCACAGACACTCAGTTTCCAGCAATACCTACACAAGAATGGTTGGTAGATGAAACAAAACACCAAAATCTAATCAAGCTTCTAAACTACAACCTAAAAGATCTGTGTAGGAAGAAAAGATTTTATCATGATGTAAAACGTGACAGATATTTTATCCGATATTTTGACGGGCCGGTTCCAGAGATAACATGGAAGCCATACAAGTCGACAAGTACAAGAAAACTAGTTTTCATAAGATTGAGTAAAGAAGGCAATCTTCTTTACTGTGAACATTTTGGCGCAAGAATGCGTTTCATCATACTTGGCGGCGGAATCTATCTCACCATAGAACCGATTCGCGTGCTTACCGAAGATGGAAGCAACCCTCTAGATCAGAGATGGAATACGAGAATCAGTACCAAGAAAAATTCATGGTATCATAACAATAATTATCTTTATGATGTAAAACTTATGCTGCACATTCTGGCAGGAAACCGGGAAGAAATACACTTTGGCAATGGTCAGGGAAGAATCACAGTATCAATTTTGTCCATCAATTCCAAGACGAATTTTGGCATACTAAACGACTTGCATGCAGGCGGAGACTTTCTTGACTCGCTCAAGTCGGAGCCGTTAGAATATCAGATAAGCTACAATGATTCTCAAGATGACAATCCGCTCACGGAAACATCAATGGAGGAATAAGAGAATGAAATTACCGCGATTCCAACCCACAATAAAACATCTGGAAGAACCTTTTGTCGATGTCGGCCAAGGAATAGCAGTTCCAGAGCCAAAGATGGGCTGGACACTCCTGGGACCATTGGGAAACAAACCATCGGGATACGAGATAAACATAGGTCTGATAGGGGATTCTGAATCGCTAGAAAAAACCAAAGACTTCATTTCCAGATGGAATGTGACAACGTATGGCAAAGACGAAAGCTTTCTTCATGTGAATTTTCCAGGCCTTGAGAAACTCAACATCAAATTCAATGTCAAGTCAACTGCGGAAATTGATGAAAAAGAACTCAAGCAGCTCGATAATACCAGTTCCTTTTCTGAGAGAGTCGAGATCTCTGCTCGAATAATCAAGGACAAGATTAAGGCTCTGATGGACAGGGATCCGCAGCCTAACGTTCTTGTCTTGGCGTATCCGAAGAAAATCGATCATTACTGCATAGACGGTGCTATAGGAAAACGTGGATCTATTACCAAAACATCTCTAGAAAAATACATCGAAAGAATGAGGGCAAAGCATGTGACCCTGGATCACTTTTTTGGCACTCCACCTCCCCCAAAAAAGTACAACGCAGTTGATCTGAGAAGCATTGTGAAAGCAATCTGCATGCAGCACAACATTCCTGTGCAAATCATACGGCCTCAAACAACCGAACCATACAATCCGGAAAAGCCAAGAAGAGAAGATGATGCTACAACGTTTTGGAATCTTGTAGTCGCAATGTTCTACAAGTCAAACAACATACCTTGGCAAGTGCGTGGCCTGATGCAGGACACCTGCTATATCGGGATTTCCTTTTTCCGCGACAGGGGAGACAGCGCAATGGTAAGAACCGCATTGGCACAAATGTTTTCCCTGGATACTGAGGGCTATGTTCTGAAAGGAAACAAGGCCACAACTGATGAAAATAACGCAGCGCATATATCAAAAAACGACGCGACTAGCCTGATTCAGCAGGCAATCGATGTGTACAAAAGAAACAGAAATGGTCAGCCACCAAGCAGAATTGTTATCCACAAGACTTCGCGATTTGATGATGGAGAACAGGCAGGATTTGCCGAGGGATCAAAAGACGTTCACAGAGTTGATCTTGTTGCGTTTGGAGAAAGGGATATCAAACTCATGAGATGGGGCACAAACCCGCCAATCAGAGGCACAATGGTTCGCCTTCCTGACAATAGCGTCTTGCTTTACACCTCCGGGTACATTCCTTACTTGGATGTATATCCTGGCCCCAGGGTACCGTCGCCACTTGAAATTTTGGAACATCATGGACAGACATCAATTGAGACAATTTGCAAAGAAATTTTGGCCCTGACTAAGCTGAACTGGAATAATGCAAAGTTCTGCACCAAAGCGCCGATCACAATTGGCTTTGCAAGACGAGTTGGTAGCATTCTCAGAGAAATGCCGCCAGATATAGACATCAAAGACGAAGTCGGCACCAAATTCAAATTTTATATGTAGTCATTTCATTTCTTCGTGACAATCAGTATTTCAATCATTTTACAATTCTTTGTTCGTCCCGATCAAATTCCAATTGTTTCCTCCGTCTGGGCTTTTGTGCACTTCCTGAAATCCGTCAGAGGAATATCCTGCGACATATATGATGTTGTTTTGCGCATCAACGGTTATGCTCGTTATGGTAAGATTTGGCGAGTTAATTTTTTCCCAAGTTTGTCCAAGGTCTGCTGATTTTGAGAGACCGAACTGGTCAGTTGAAGCATATAGGACTCCATTTTCATCAAACGTGAGGACAAATACGAGCAGCCCTTTGTACTGTTCAATCTGCGTCCAAGTTTGCGCACCGTCATTTGTTTGGTATATTCCCTTTCCGGTTCCTACAAACATCACATTGGAATCAGTTGGAGAAATTGCAAGCGCCGTAATATAATCAGGAAATTGCAATGTCTGCCAGGTTTTCCCAGCATCGACGGTCTTGAAAAGGCCCCTCCCTTCACTATCAAATCCAATTATAAGATTAGGATCAGATTTGGTTACGCCCATTGCATGGAAGTCGAATGGCGGATCTAGAGTTGTAGCAACTTGTTGCCATGTCTTTCCACCGTCTGTGCTTTTGATCAGTCCTGTGTTTCCTCCAGTTGCTGGATGACCGCTTGCATAAAGTGGCAGTCCTTGAGAGTATGGAGCGTTGAACGCCATGTAATCTGCTCTTTGTTCATCTATTTTGCTTGGGGGTGCATCATCTACGCTCCAATAAAAGTCACCATGCGTTGCTATATACAGGATGTTTCTGTTGGTAGGATCAAATCCTAAGCCATGAATGTGGCGCCAAAACACGGTTCTTGGGCTGGTTTCTGAGTTTTCATGAGTTTTAACTGCAAAATTTGCCAGAAACAATGCAGCCACGCCACCTATAACCAATGCAACTCCAACTACCAAAATGAAAAGTTTGGTTGATGATTGTTTTAATATTGCCTTAAACATTAGACACCAGTTTCCCACAGTATGTTTGAATTTTGAATAGATGGGGATTAATCACATACTTCCACTTTCCTGACATCGATATTCCGGACATGTTTTAGTTAATTTATAGTTCATGGTAAAGATGCAGACAATAATTTGGACAGTGATTTTACAAATGTCAATTTAAATTTGATAATTTTTAGCAGATGGTTTTTTTGTAGACATCTCGACGAATATGTTTATACTTGGCAAGCATCTTCCGTCATCAATGAAAAAAATTGAAGTCTATCTTCAATCTGGAAAACTGGAGCAGATAGTCGAGGTGATAGAGCAAGCAGGTCAGAAAGGGCTGACTGTCTTTTATGCACGAGGGCGTGGAGACGCAGAACGATCTAAAGTACATGGCCAACGAGGAGTAAAAATGCAAGAATCCATGTTCAACATGGTTGACTGTATTGTTGCTGTTGTAGAGGACAAACTGGTTGACTCGATAGTAACAAAAATAAAAAAACATGTAGGCGATGGAAGTAAAGGACTTGTCATAATTTCAAGCATTGATGACGCTGTGAAACTCTAATTTGTAAAAACAAAGAACTAGACCATCAGCTTTTTTTCTTCAAGCAACGCATGCAGTGTGTGTACTGATCTGTGTACTTCGGATTCCTTCTTTGCGCCGGTGCACACTATTTTTCCTGATGCAAAGATCAGGCTCACTGTTTTTGGATCAGGCATTCTGTATATGAGGCCGGGAAACTGTTCTGGCTCGTACATGCTTCGCGGCAACGTTCTTGCTGCCTCCTCCAAGTGTATTCTGCTGCCCAAGTCTGCAGAAGCGACTATGTTCTGGATTGTTATTACTGCATCATTTTCTATTTTTATGCCGCCCGTTCGGAGATTTTGTACCACAAGTCCTACTGCTTGGATTGCTTTTTCTTCGGATTTTGATCCTGTACAGACCATTTTGCCGGTACGAAAAATCAATGTTGCAGTCATCGGAGATTCCAGCCTGAAGACCAGTCCTGGGAATTGGTCAGGGTTGTACTCTACATCGGGAAAGATCTTTGTGACAAGATCGAGATCTATTCTTTGTCCGACTGATGCCGAGGCCACCACATTCTGTATGGTGATTACTGGTTTTGTTTGTAGCACATGCATGATGCACTTTAGATCATATTTAACCAACATACTTTACAAACGTAAGATTAACCCGCATCGATTCAAATTTTGCAAGATGTTTTTGTGTGTTGTTTCACAAGACAAACTGCAGATTCAGTGTGCGCTTGCCCAATCTTTTCTCCACTTGTCGATTAGGCCATGGAGTTTCCAAAAGTACGAGCTCCTTGGAGACTCAAATGACGCAAGAACCGGCTCGTTGTATACTGATGCGGCTCTGTTGTGCAAGATGACATGAATCCCGCCTTCAAGGAATATGCCAAAGCTATCAAGCGTGTTAAATGCCATAAAGTTAGGCGGATTCACATTTGGCGGAATCGGGTTTAGCTTTGCTGGAATCTTGGGCCACGCATTTATTGCAGTCTCGCCGTTTTGTTTCCTCCACTGTTTGTAGCGCGAGATGAATCCGTTGTGCCAGTTAAGAAATTCTGCGCCAGAGCCGGGCTGGCCTTGCGGTATCGCGCGACCGCCTTGGTTTGGTTTACCCGGTTTGGTGTGCCAATTAACGTGTTCTGTTATCATGCTTTGTGGTATATTGACAGCAGGCATTGGTAGTAATGGGAGGAGTAGTTAATGAAGATTTATGGAATTCATGGTTTTTCTGACATTATGATTTTTTGATATATAGTCTGTCATCAAAGAACTATGGTACAAATATTTGACACGCTTAGATCAGCACATGGATCTGAAAAGCCCACGAAGAATCATTCTGGTTTCAATCTTTGTGGTTTTAATTACAGTCGTTATATTTGCGGGTTCTTCTGCAATTTCATTCATAATCTCGCCATCAAAAAATATCCAGACCACATCGATTGACAACACGATAACATCGAAAGCAGTTCAACCAAATCAAGGCCACGCTCATGCCGCCATCATGGTCTTTGTCAATGACAGAGCCGTCGATTTTTCTAACGAAAAATATCAGGACCAAGACATACTAACGCATTTTGAGAATGGCGACGGAGTTACGCTCCATAACCATTCAAGAAAGGCTTGGCTCGGCATGTTTTTTCAAACCCTGAATATGACTCTTGCCAAGAACTGCCTCACATTGAATAATGGTTCCTCATACTGTAGCGACTTTGACAATCAGGTGTCATTTTTGGTAAACGGCAGACAGAACTCACAATTCCAACACTATGTGCCAAAGGACGGGGATAGGATTTTGCTCAGATATGGCAATCCGGAGAAGATCAAAACAGAACTTGACATTCTGAATGCCATGGAGATAAAAAGAACGTAACTTGTTATTTTGAATCCAGATGACTTTATTGCTGTAAAATTTTATCCAAGTTCTTTTTGCAATTCGTGTCGAGCTTGAAATCTGTGCCACAGTGCACCAAGTATTACCGCGTTGATTATCCAGTATATTGTAACGCTGGTTGCAGACATTGTCCTGAATCCGCTCACCAAATCCATTGGGGCTAATACCTTGTCTGGGTTTTGAGGCATCATCACAAACGCTATGCCGATAAATATCGCATAACCTACAAACGCCAGAACTTTTTTGTTCTTTGAAATCTTTTTGTACAGTTTGTAAAACGCTAATGCGCCAAGGCCCGAGATTGCAATGAATGAAAGATACAGAATTGCTCTGTAAACTACGGTATTTGGGTCGCCCACAGTAGGTGGATTTGCAGGATACTTTAGAAATGGAATCATAAATACAGCAAGCCACATCAGGCCTGCCAGGACAAGTGCTTTTTGCACGTCGTGTTTTCCGGGCAAGGACTTTCTTGAATAGGCAAAGACTATTCCAAAAAGCGAACCGGTAGCAAGACCAAAGATTCCACCAGCCAATACCATGCCGCCTTTTTGCCAGTACCTATAGGCATTGTACTCTGCTCTAAATTCTGGCGTGTCTTTTTCTTTGCCCGATTGAAAGTCTGCTCGGTTTTCTAGCTCTATTGCAGAGTCAAGAAATGGCTCTGTTGTGACAAAATTGATGAAACCATAGACAACTCCTGCGGAAAAACCCGAAAGAAGAACAACTAAAACAAAAAGATACGCTTTCATGACGATTCACCTAATGACATGGAAACCCAGCGGCATGTCTCATGTCGTGTGTCAGCTCATGTATGTAGAGATCCTTGAATGCCTGTTCGCCAATTACCAAACTCAGCAGATGTCCCTGATCGTATCCCACTACGAATAAGCCAAAGCCAAATACAGCTGCAAGAATTACCACTGCAGAGACAGGCACCTTTGAATCCAGTACTGTCATGTGTTTTGATTGTGACATTACGAGAGTTTTCTGAGGAATCTATTTAAGTTCTTGGATGGTTTATCCAACATTTAAAATAAACATCATCCTTTGATTTCTGTGCATCAGGTGATCAAGACACTCACAAAAGTAGCTGACAGATATTCACCAAGTAGAGTACTTAGCTTTAACATAGCGCATGTCTTCAAAACCATGCAGCTGGCCAGTGAACAAATCAGAGTGAGTAGAATGACTCTCGTTGCCGATCTTGGTCTGGGTGAAGGGTCCGTGAAAACACTGGTAAAACACCTAAAAATGCACGGGCTTGTAGAGACCTCAAAAGGAGGGATGCGATTATCAGAAAAAGGAAAAATCCTTTATTCAAAAATATCTGCTACTGTTCCACGCGAATCCCCAATTCAAAAATGTTCAATAGGGTTAGGAACATTCAATCATGCTGTCTTGCTAAAAGGATTTGGCTCTGAAATCAATTCAGGGCTTGAACAGAGAGATTTTGCCAAATTCATGGGCGCAACTGGAGCCACCACGCTAGTGTACAAAAACAAAAGATTCCTGATGCCGGGGCAAACCCAAGACTCGTTGAAAAATGAGCGTAAGATAAGAGAATCAATAATGGAGAATCTTTTACCACAAAATGACGACGCCATAATCATAGCAAGTGCGGATGATAAAAAAACAGCCGATCTTGCCTCTAAATATGCTGCATTAATGACAGTAGCAGACCATCACAAGCATTTCTAATTAGGAGATTTTGTTGAATGCGATGACTGGAATCGGTGAAGATTTATACAATAAGAGGAAAACAAAAAGTTTGTAAATGCAGCAAGAAGGTGTACCAGTCGTCATACTTAATGATGAAATTTACAGTCCATATTCTTACAAGCTGGAAGAAGAATTAGAAAAGCTGGCAGTAGAACATACTGAGAAATTATTTGGAAAGAATAGCCATTTTTTCAATGTCAAGAGAAAAATAGTAAGCAAGAGTGGGATAGGTAGCACGCCAGATGGCTACTTGGTCGATTTCGTCAGTGACAAATTCTTTATCATTGAAGTGGAGCTGAGTTCTCATGATATTGTACGTCATGTAATGAATCAGCTCTCTAGATTCAAACTGGCCATGGGTAACTCTGAGACAAGAAATGATTTGGCAAAGTTTCTAGCTAGCACGGTTAAAAAGGGAGGGAAGGTTTCTGATAGGGATTACCTGGCTCGGATTATCGGACAGGGAGTGGGAATCTTCATAATTATCGATAGCGTCTCAGAGCAGCTTACGGAAGTAGTGGAGTATCTAGCGAAGGATGGGACGGATGTAAGGGCAATACCTTTTGAGACATACACAAACGGTCGGAACCAGCTTCTCCACAAATTCACCACATTCACTAAAGAGACTCTGGAGAAGGAGGCTAAAAAGTGGACATTCAAGTGGACGACAGTTCCTGTGAACGAACACCTTGATAAGACCGATAGCGACCTGAAAGGTGTTTTCTCGACACTGAGTAAACAGATTTGTTTGCTGCCAAACGTCAAGGAAAAATCAAGAAAGAGTTGGATTACTTATCAGACTTCTCCGCTTAAGAACTTCTGCACAATAAAAGTTCTCCCGGACTGTTTGGAAGTTCACATAAAGTGCAATGATTCTTTTATGGATGAAAAGAGTATCACAAAGAAAATCGAAAGGACTCCTTCATGGACTTTTGACAGAGTGTTTACAGTCAGAACCCAGGAAAATATAGAAGATGCGATGCGCCTCATCAGGCAGGCATACAAGTGTACCTGTGTCAGGTAAATACCACATGCGTTTCCAAGTCGACGATTTTGACACACACTGAAAACAACTTGCTAAACCCAAAATAAAATAATAAAGAATTATGATTTATGCTGCCTTTGTGGCGAATGTCTGCTGGTTTGAGTAGAATATCTTTCCGTCAAGTGTTGCCTTGAATTTGTAATTATATGTCGTATTCGGCATAAGGCTCTTGATTGTCACAGTATGATCGGTGTGTTTCATATCCATCATGTCTCCAGTATCAGATGCAAAGTAGTGTTTTGGATCTTTTGCAGACCAGTATTCAACTTGGCAGTTTACAGCCTGGTTTGTACTTCCTTGTATGGTTGCACTGTTTGCCGAGATGTTTGTGATTTTGACGTTACTGAAGTCAACATTTGCCGATGTTCCTATCTTCATCGAGTCTTTTTCCATGGACATGCTTCCATGATCCATCGTTCCAGAGTTCTTTTTCATCGAGTCACTTTTCATCGGTTCTTTCTTGGCATCCTTCTTCATTTGATCTTTCATCGAGTCCTTCATGGACATGCTTCCATGATCTATCATTCCAGTTGCACTGATTTTAGTTGCATTTTGTCCAAAGAGTTTAGCCAGATCTTGCATTGCTGCCTTGCTTTCCGTTAGATGGCCCATCAGCTGCAAACGCAAGGCAGGATCATTTATCATTGCCATGATCAAGTCCTGGGCAATTTCATGATCTTTTTTCATGCTATCGATGATTTTTTGACGAAATTGTGGATCCTTTAGCAGTTTTTCTGAATCCCCTGTCGTTTTTGATGCAGTCTGAGCATATGCCGCAAAACCATTGGATTTGCCAGTTGTTTGAAATGTTGTCAGGCTCATGCTCAAGACAAATATCGCCATAATCGTTCCAAGCCGGTATTTGTTATTTGACATTGCACATCTTGGAATTCACAGATGTATAAGGATTGTACTTTACAAATGTAAGATTTCGATGAACTTTACAATTGATAATCTTTGAAGTGTTTTAAAACAAAACTACGAGTTGCCTTCTGGAATTCCTATGTAGTTTGATCGTTATTTTACAACAAGTACTGGACAACTGGCTTTCTGCAATACTCCGTTTGCCACACTTCCAAGAATCAGCTTATCCAGTCCGCTTCTTCCATGAGCGCCCATCACTATTAGGTCGGAGTTATGCGATTTTGCATAATCTACTATTGATTTTGTTATCTGTGTGGATTCAACAATTGCCGAATTGAGGGTTATATTGAATTTTTTAGCCTCTGTACCCAATTTCCCAATTTCCACCTCTGCAGCTTTGTAAAGTCTCTTGAAATTCTGATCAGATATGCGATTATCAAGATACCATGTGCCAGAATAATGGATATCGATGCAAATTATTATCGTCATTTCCGAATTGTACTTTTTGGCTAAATCCAGTGCAGTTTTAAATGCACGATCAGAAAAATTCGAACCATCATGTGGAATTAAGATGTTTTTGAAATTCATTATGATTTTTTTATCAAAAAATATGTTATAATGTAGGCTTTGATTATCAAAACCGATAATCATTGACTTTTGTTTACATGGTCTTTAAGGAATTCACCATTTCCTCAAATTCTGGCATGTCCTATTTGCCAGAATTATGAGTGGTTTATAGAAATTTGAATCATCTAAGTGACAACATTTCTTTATTAAAATAAGAAACGACGCTAGGTTTCCACATGTAAAAGAGAACAATCAGATCTAAAACAACGTGTGGAATTGCAAAAAGATTGCCAGCTGCGAGGGTTATGCAGTGTACAACCAAATCAATCACAGATAACACGATGACAGTTATTCGTCCTCCTCTCTTTCCGCTAAATAGGGCCCATGCTATCGCAAACTCGATTGCCGCAAGGATTCCAACACCGACTGCAATGACTCCTCCAAAAACAGACATGGTATTTCCCATCATTCCTCCAATCGTGGAAGAATAGCTACCCATTATTGTGCTAAATGTCATTACCATTGCGACTGTTGCTATCATAAGAACACCGAAAATTATGTAGATGACCCCAAGAACAGTAATACCAGCAGGTCTTTCCGATTGAACGGGCGGTATCTTAGTATCTGACATAATTAGGATCCTCAGACATTTAGTTTCCACCCATCATCATGCCAGAGCTGGTCATGTTTCCTTGCATCATGTTTCTCATTTGTTGCATTGCTTCTTGATTTTCCGTCATGTGCCCAAGCATTTGTAATCTCAGGTCGGGATCGTTTATGATGGAAAGCATCATTTTCTGCATAAACTCGTGATTTTCTTTCATTGCTTTTGACATTTGTTGCACGTGTTGTGGGTCTTGCATCACCATACCCATCATCTGCTGACTTAGCTGCTCATCCACCATCATGGAAGACATCATATCTTGTGAGAATTGATGATTCTGTTTCATATGCTCCAACGTTTGCTGCATAAATAACGGATTTTGCATCATGGCTCGCATGTGCTGGGGATCATTTAGCATGGTTTGCATAAATTGTGGGTTTTGGAACATCGCATTAGGATTGTATACATTTGTGAAAGCAGCATAGCCTATTCCAAGTCCTACAAAGAATACGCCTACTGACACTCCGATTAATGCGTATTTGCTAACCATGTTAGCAACAGCCTCCACCTCTACGGGGATTTTTCCTTTCTTCTTCGGCCATTGCTCTTTCCTGCTCTTCTCTTTTTGTTACGTATTGCTGAGCGTGATCTTCTGAACAAAAGTATTTGCCAAATCTTTTTGGTGCTGTCTTGTCAACGTCGATGCCACAAATCAGGCAATGTTTTTCAAACATTGATCATCAGTTTCCAATTCTTACTTTTAAACACCTTCATAAAATTCAAGTTTGATAGTTTGTACGAACGCCATCGTATTTACAGATGTATGTTTACATTTGTAAAATTCAACATTTCATTATCAGTTTTGATACTTGGCTTGGGTCTTTAAAATAGATGACATTAAAGACGAATTGGAGCCACAAATAATGAGCGTTCAGGCACAGGAAGGAAAAAGATTCAAGTCATTCCTAGTTGTTGCAATTTTTGTTCTCGGATCCATTACGCTTTTTGGTTTTATCTATCTCGCAACAACGCCGGCAACTACGCTTACAATGCTCCTTTCCTTTACCGGAGGAGTATCCAATATTGTACTTCCTTGCACTCTTCCGCTCGTATTCATCATAGTTCCAATTGCAATGGGCACTTCAGGGAAAAAAGGGCTGATCATGGCCGCCCTCTTTGGAATTGGATTGATCATAACGTTGTCGATTTATGGGGCTGCAGTGGCACAAATCGGGAAATATGTTGGCCTTGACAGCGCAACAAGAATAATGTATGCCGCTGCAGGAATTGCGGCCTTTGTCTTTGGTCTTTCGGAATTGAAGCTGATCAAATTCAAAATACCTACATACTCTGGCATGCCGCAATTTATTCAAAAACAACGAGATTACACCAAGGTGTTTCTTCTTGGGTTGCTTTTAGGTAATGCTGGTGTCGGTTGCCCGAATCCTGTGACATACATCATACTGATATTTTCTGCGTCTACTGGAGACTGGCTGCAGGGAGGCCTTTTGATGGCAATAAACGGGGCGGGAAGAGTTATTCCGCTTCTTCTTCTTAGCGCACTTGGAATTTTAGGAGTCAACGCGACTGGCGGGCTTGTAAAAAGAGTTGAGGCTGTACGAAAATTTACTGGGTGGGCATTAGTTGTTCTTGGATCGTTTATCGTACTTAATGGTGCCTTTGGTCATCTTTGGTATGAGGGTGGTGTGTTCCATGAGGGCCTCAACGTGGCTTTCATGGCGACTGGAGGAAAAATGATAGGCGAGGCAGCCATTCCAATTGGACAAATAGAGGAGAAAGTTCCCTTTATGGAATATGGGGCGTTACTTAACCTGATTGTTTCGGCAGTGCCAGTTTTCTGGTATTGGCGCAAATATCCACAGGAACGTAAACAAGCTCTGAAAATACTTGCAATTGTCCTGGTATGGAGTGCATTGCTATTCAATATCGGTCTTGATTCCATGCAAATACTTGGCCTGTCTGAAGGTCTGCCTGATGGAATGAAAGGAATGGTGGGGATGCAATGAAAGATCCAGTCTGCGGCTCTGAAGTAAGCGAAAAATCCGAGTCCATCACATACAACAATAAAGAGTATCGTTTTTGCTGCGCCAGCTGTAAGTGGGCATTTGAAAAGAATCCAAAGCAGTTTGTGGGTGAGGAAAAATGAAAGTCGAGATACTGACCACGCCCGGCTGCTCAAACTGCAGTGTAGTAGAAAAAATGCTTGATGAAATGAATATCTCTTACGATATAATCGATGTCACTGAAAAACCCGAATATCTCCAAAAATATCCAATATACACCGCTCCCGGCGTTGTCATAAACGGAAAATTGGAATTCACTGGCGTGCCAAAGAAGCAAAAACTGGTCGAAAAAATCGAAAGTGTGAAAAATACACCATGAGAACATTTTGGAAGATCATAAGCGGGATTGCAGGTGGATGTGGCCTTGAAGGGAGAAAACTTTAGGAATAAAGCTAATGTCTCAAATAAATCACTCTGATAACAAACACAAAATCATTCCTAGTACCTATTACGATTACTGGTATGCATGGTACGACTTTGTGCTGAAATACAACGATGCGTTTTTTGAATCAGCTGTAAAATCTGTAGAGTCTTTGTTTAATGTTGGAGACGGCCGGGTAGGAAAAATACAAAATGTAATGCGGGCAGCATTTGACTCTACGCTACAGCAGAAAATAAATGAAGAAGGCTTTGCAACAAGTGTGGCTAACCTTGTAAGTGCTAGAATAAAGCTTGCTAGGCTTTTTGGTTATGATAAAATTTACAATAATTTAGCAGATTTTTTTCTTGCTGGCAGCAGAACACTTGAGCCAATCCGCGACAACATCAACCGTACTCCATCGGAGGTTATTTCGACTAAGGGGAGATTCAGCTTACTCCATTACAAACCAATAGTAGAACAAAAACACAAGACACCATTGCTTGTCGTATATTCTCTTATCAACAGGCACTATATCTTGGATCTCTTACCCAAGGTCAGTGTGATAAACAGTCTACTAAAGCAAGGATTTGATGTCTATGCAACAGACTGGGGCACGCCTGACTCATCGTATCAAAACATGACACTTGAGAACTATGCACATGAATATGTTGAAAATGCAGTTGAAAAAATCAAAGAAATCACGGGTTCTGAAAAGGTCTCTCTGTTTGGGTATTGTTGGGGAGGAATTTTTGCCCTGATTCACTCTGCTATACATCCTGAAAATGTAAAGAATCTGATTCTGCATGCAACACCAATGGATTTGGGACAAACTAATACGGTAATCGAAAACTGGACCAAACACATAGATGCCGACGAGTTAGTAAACACTTTCGGGAACATCCCAGGTTGGTTTCTTAATGCAGCCTTCATCATGCGCAATCCTGTAGAAGCCTTGCTAAAATATTGGAGGTATTTTAGTGAGCCAAAAAGTCTTGATGAGGTCCGGCAATTTTTTGCAATTGAAATCTGGCTTTATGACAGTGTGCCAATCATAGGACCAGTGTATAAAGAGATAGTAAATCAGATCTACAAGAAGAACCTGCTAATAAAAAACAAAATGAGAGTTGGTTCTGATCTAGTAGATCTCAGAAAAATAACAATGCCTGTCTTGAACATAATTGGGACAAAGGACGACTTGGTCCCTCCCGATTCAAGCAGATCAATAATGAATGCCATATCGAGCACTGACAAAAAACTGATAGAATTTCCAACAGGTCATGTCGGGCTATGCGTTAGTGCAGATGCGCATGAAAAACTGTGGCCAGAGGTTGGAAAATGGCTCACTGAGCGATCTTAGTGAATGTTAGTAGATCCATGCATTATATTATTTCTATTTTTTGTTCTTTTTCTGTAAATTCAATAGATGAACATTCTTTAGGAAATCCGCTACTTCCTCGAATTCCGGCATGCTTCCGAAACTTGGCTTCATGTCAGCTACCTCATACCCCTCTGACGGCGGAAGGACATGATGGCCAAGCTCCTTTAGTATGGATACGTTTTTTTGATTTGCCTTACTGAACCACATGTTGGGATTCATGGAGGGGATAAACACTACAGGAGACATGCAGGCCATCACTGCTGTAGATATCAGATCGTCGCATATTCCATTTGCCACCTTACCTATGATGTTGGCAGTCGCAGGCATGATCACAAACATGTCGCATTTCCTTGTGAGATCGATATGTGGAACTCTTACTTCGTCAGAAATATCAAAAGAATCAGTGAAGACATAATTTCCGGAATAAAGCCTCAATGAGTATGGTGTAACAAACTTTTTTGCGGAATAGGACATCATAATATGTACATTTTCTGCAATTCCTTCCCTGAGGAGTTTAACGTAGTGCGGTACAACAAGAACTCCTACAGAACCCGTTACTCCAAGCAATAAATTTTTGATGGGGAACTTTTCTGTCATTCTAACCACATATTATGAGTAACTTAAAGAGCTTTTTAGGCGGAAAAATATTGATTCAGGTTCCATGTATTTCATAACTCTGCCTTCTCCTCAGTTCTGGTAACAAAAATAAGGAAATGACTACTATTGATGCCTGTAGGATTTTACTAATGATGTCAATTTCGCCAAAACTACTTTCTAAACCGACAATCGGCAAGATTGTGATTCTGGCTAAGCCATAAAGTCCAATTAAGGCCAGAGAAATTATTATCGATATCACATATGGCGCTCTACTGTTCATCTTATTCCTTAGCATCCAAATAGCCAATGGCACATGTGCTATTCCGACTACTGAGAAAAGCATGATCTCAATTTGCGCTCCATGGTCTGAAATACCATCAATATATTCAGAGTATGCCGCAAGAAAATAAACGAGCGCAGTTAGGAACACTAACGTTGAAACAAGAAACACTAGGATCCTAGTTGAGCCTTTCATGATGCTGCCTTGTTCCCTTTCTTAGCGATGATGCACCAGCAATAATTCCTAGAATGGCCCCACCTATTCCAAATCCACTTGCGCAGAATATCCCAACTATGGATGCGATTAATACGACAAAACCCCATTGTCTGATTCTTTCAGGCTCTTTGTGAATTCGGTAGGAAGCGATAATCACGGTTATTCCAGCCATCAGAGATACTGCCGCCATTATCCACATCACTGACAGATATGTCTGAGGCATGATTGTCTGCCACCAACTGCTCATCATTGCATCCTTCATGGATTGTCCGATTGGCATTGATTGGTACCAGCCGCTCATCAAAAGAGTAGAGATTCCACCGATTGACATGAACAGACCGGCAGTTATCGACAAGATCTCTTGCAGTGTGGCCCTGTCATGAGGCGTATTCATTTTTGATTCCCGGTCAGCAACTGCCGCCACGGGGCTGTCGTCTTCGTTCTTCTGACATTCTCTGCTCTTCTTCATCTCTCCTAGTTACATATTGCTGAGCGTGATCTTGGGAGCAGAAGTATTTTCCGAATCTCTTGATTTCAGTTCCTTTTTTTACCTCGACACCGCACATTGGACAATATTTTTCGAACATATTGTATTATGAACAGATTTGAATTTAAACATCACATACAATAATCAAAATTGATAAGCGATTGAAGTTTCTATTTGTAACTTTACATTTGTAAATCATCAATGTTATACTGAGATGTCACAATAATATGGACAGCGATTCTTTCTGGTAACAATGTGTTATCATCTCTGAAATTCAGCCTTGATAATAGATGTCTCGTTTATAGTCATAAAAACCCAAAATGAAACATGGCCAAAGACCCAGTTTGCGGAATGATAGTGAATGAAAAAACCGCTTTAAGTTCGGAAATTGGTGGAAAGCAGTTTTTCTTTTGCAGCCCTAACTGTCAGAAGACATTTGTAAACCCGGAAAAAGAGTTGGCCAGTCTCAAAAAAAGGATGTATGTCGCAGCATCAGGCGCGCTTGTTCTAGCAATCCTAAGGGCTGGATTGTATCTAGGACTGGCGGTTGGCGCAGTTACAGTAACTTGGGTTCCGATTCCCAACATTCCGTATCTTACGTGGGGCCTACTACTTTTCATCATAGTCACACCGATTCAGCTGATTGGGGGTTGGACGTTCTATGTTGGAGCATATGAGGGAATAAAGAGAAAGACAGCAAACATGGATCTTTTAATTTCTGTTGGTACATTGGTTGCTTACATTTACAGTACAATAGTCGTGTTCCTCCCTGATGCCCTTCCAGTAAAAGAACGCGACGTCTACTTTGAGGTATCAGCGGTCATTATCGCGTTTGTATTACTTGGGAAGTTTATGGAGGAAGCAATCAAGAAAAAAGGATCTGCAGCAGTAAGAAAGCTATTAGATCTTAGGCCCACGATGGCGACACTTCTCAAAGACGGCAACGAAGTTGAGATCCCGGCAATACAGGTACAGGTAGGAGACGTTCTGATAATAAGGCCTGGCGAAAAAATTCCAACGGATGGAATCGTAATTGAGGGAACATCAAGTGTTGATGAAAAGATGATCACAGGCGAAAGCATGCCAGTTGACAAAAACATAGGAGACGGCGTAATTGGGGCTACGATGAACAAACAAGGGCTGCTAAAGATAAGGGCGACAAAAGTGGGCAAAGACACAACGTTGTCCCAGATAGCGCACATTGTTGAGCAGGCACAATCATCCAGCACGAAAATTCAAAGACTTGCGGATTCCATATCGGCCAAGTTTGTTCCGGCAGTCGTACTTATGGCCGTTGCTACCTTCGTGGTATGGTTTTTCATATTTGGAAGCTTTGTGACAGGGTTGCTTGCTTTTATTGCCGTTCTAATAATTTCATGTCCTTGCGCATTGGGGATTGCGACACCTGCAGCCCTGATGGTAGGAGTCGGAAAGGGCGCAGAGGCCGGAATTTTGATTCGTGGTGCCGAATACCTGGAAAGATCACAAAAAATTACCACAATAGTGTTCGACAAGACAGGGACTCTGACAAAGGGGGAGCCATCGGTAACAGACATTGTCGTTTTTGGGCAATTTTCAGAAAATCAGATTATCGGGTATGCGTCAAGTGTTGAGACCGGCTCTGAGCACCCGCTTGCCCAGGCAATTCTAAAGGAAGCCAAAATGAAAGATATTTTGATTAAAAACCCACAAAACTTTGAAGCCGTTTCTGGGATGGGCGTAAGGGCCCAAGTAGATGGAAAACAGGTTCTTTTTGGAAACAGAAAACTGCTTGGTAAATTTGCCATATCAACGGATCACATAGAACAAAAAATGGAATCGCTCGAATCGGAGGGAAAAACCGTGATGATTGTCGCAGTTGATCAAGGCATTGCAGGACTGATTGCAGTCGCAGACACACTCAAAGAGTCCTCAAGATCCGCAATAGAATCCCTAAAATCACTTAAAATAGAAACCGTGATGTTAACAGGCGACAACGAAAAGACTGCTAAAGCAGTCGCAAAAAATGTTGGAATCGACAAAGTGATTGCAAACGTTTTGCCTGCAGAAAAGGCAGACGTAATCAAGAGACTCCAGTCTGAGAAAAAAATAGTGGCTATGGTAGGAGATGGCATTAACGATGCCCCTGCCCTTGCTCAGGCAGACATTGGAATTGCAATCGGGAGCGGTTCTGATATTGCAAAAGAAACTGGCGGGATCATACTGATCAGAGACGACATCATGGATGTTGCACGAGCAGTAAGACTTGCCCGGGCTACCATGAGAAAGATAAAACAGAATCTGTTTTGGGCCTTGATCTACAACGCTGCAGCCATCCCGATTGCGGCAATCGGACTGCTCAGTCCAATTATTGCGGCGGCGGCAATGGCGTTTAGCTCCATATCAGTAATTGGCAACTCGTATTTTCTAAAGCGATTTAAAATCGACGAGAAAAAACCTCTCATCGTGACCGAAGATGCAAAATCCCAAAAAGAAATGCAGGTCGTTCTGGAGAAAACGCGTTGATACAATCTTTGCCGGATTCTAGTGAGGTATCAATATGACCAGTCCTGAAACTCCGTCACAAGATGCGATTTCTATTGTATCGTCAATTTTTACAGTAAGAGGAATGCGGCAGAATCTTGATGCACTTCAATTTGAAATAGACGGGGATAGGTTCAAGGAAAAATTTGTCACGCTGATTCAGAGACTTGAGCCATTAAACCTTGCAGCAAGGCTTGAAAGAGTCGATGGAAGATTGTTTGTATTGGTTGCAAGATTTCAGCCTCCGCGTCCTTCAAGGGTTTGGATTCCAAGAATACTTTTTGCAGTAACCATTGTGATGGTGATGATTGATGGGTATTTTCGCACAGTATATGCAAACAAGATTATTCCAATTGGAGATCCTCTACAAATTGCTGTACTGTACACTGCATCACTAATTGGCATACTTGGAATCCATGAGCTAGGACATCTCATAGCCTTGAAAAAACACAAAATACGTGCTACGTGGCCTTACTTCATTCCAGGCATTCCGGTGCTCGGCATTCCAACGTTTGGGGCACTGATCATGCAGAGGGGCTTTATGAAAAATCGGGACATTCTATTTGATGTCGGGTTTGCAGGTCCGATTGCCGGCCTGATAATAGCTATAATTGTAACAGTTTATGGCGCATATGTCTCTCCAATAGTGCCAATTAGTGAAGCTCAGGCATTATTTTCAAAATCGGATTTTGTTCAGGTCCATCCAAGCATACTGATGAATGGAATAATCACACTCACGGGCAGAACGACGGAAGGAATGGAGATGCTCATGTCGCCTGTGCTTTATGCGGCATGGCTTGGCTTTTTGATTACATTTTTGAACTTGCTTCCTGCATGGCAGCTTGATGGGGGGCACATTGCAAGGGCCACACTTGGAAGAAAATGGCACAAAATAACAACATACATTGGAATCGCAGTGCTGTTTGGTCTCGGATACTGGTTTATGGCGCTCTTTATTCTTTCGTTCAGCATGAGGAATTTTGATGTAAGGCCACTTGACGACATATCACCATTATCCAAAAGAAGAAAAATGGTGTTTGTAATTGCGATGGCACTTGCTGTGCTGACAGCACCGCATCCGTTTTCATCAATGCATTAAACATCCTATCTGACACTCATTTACAGATTAATTGCATTCCAGCAACAACATTCATCCAAGGTACACTTGGGACATTCTTTTGAAGATTTTGATTGCCTGCAATCCTCAGGCGAACAACCACAATCTGCACATTTTATCTCCATATCAAACTAACAAAGTTCTATTAGATAAAACGATCAGAATCTCAAGTTTATTTTATTAATTGAAAATCGATGTCTGTGCCGATCTTGATGTCGTGCCTTTCTGCAAACCCAGACGCAGTCTCGAGTACATAGAGCGCATCTTTGGAGGGGGCAAAGTCAGGACAATCCTTCTCTGACACACAAGGCTGCAAGTTTGATTCGATATGCACTACTTTTCCTGCCGTGTCAAGCCACAAAATGTCGATTGGGAATTTCATTCCATTCATCCAAAAATTATATTTGCCCTCTCTTTGGAATATGAAAAGCATCCCCTCGTTTTCTTTTAACGTGTCCTTTACTGAAAGACCCTTTTCCTGCTGGTCTGGCGTCATTGCAATGTCTGCCATTATTTCAAATCCATTCACATCCACCTTTGCTTGATGATATTTTTCTCTTATTTTCTCGTCTTGTGATTCTAATGTAGTCTCAGTGTAAGTGTGGATGCTTGGGATGTAAAACATAATAGCTGATATCCCAGCCACTCCGAAGATTATTGCTACCGTTCTCATACTGGTCATAAGTGATCAAAGATTGCTATGATTTTTTAATTTTAAGTGCGCCTAAAACTGAAATGACAATGCCTACAAGTATTACTACAAACGACGAAACGGCGCTTCTTAGTTGATTTGGATCTGTTGCTTGATTTTGATCTTGCAATCCCAAGAAAACTATGGAACCGCTGAACGTCAACACGCCTGCTATTGCAATCATAACCCCAAGGTTTCTTGAGGGCGAGCTTTTTGTCATTATGTAAGCTATTACCGGCAGTATTACGGATGGAAAGCCAAGAACCATCCCTCTTGTTCGTGCATCCAGCGGCAGAAATCCATGTGTCTTCCCTATGCTCCAGACTGCATCAGCACCATAGACCAAAAGCAACACTATTGAGATTGCGGTTATGACAAAAGCGATTGTTAGTTTCATGCTATGTTTCCCCTCAGCAGAACATACATGTTCCTTAACGAGACATTACTTATCCCGACCAAACTTGCTATTCGTAATTGGTTTATTCGTTCAGTATTATTTTTGCATGAGATGTAAACTGCGGCCGCAGCCAAGGCAATTGGATTCTTTCCATAAAATACATCTTGTGTTACTTTCGATAATATTGAAATTGCCTGTCGGCGAGTTTTTTCGGTCAGACTAAGACCTGTGCAAATTCTTGTAACAAATTCGGATGGCTTGTAGGGCTCAAAACTCAAGTCTAATGCTTCAACTAGGATTCGATAGTCTCGCAGTATTCGTCGTTTTTTTACATCCGCAGCTGTGGCTATTTCTTGCATGGTACGTGGGGTACCTGTAAGCTTGCATGCTGCGTAAAGCGACGCAAGAATCATTGACGTGTAGAGTCTTGCTTGTCGTGGTTGTTTTGCCATTAATTTTCTAAAAAGATAGACTGCTTTTTCCGCAGTGTGATCAGGTATTGCAAGTTTTGTTTTAACCCCATCAAGTAAGGAAAATGATTTCACAACAGTAGTGCTAAACGATTGCAACTTGATACGGTTGTCCAAAAGACGCAATCTACCAAACTTATCTTTTGCATCAGTTGCTAGTGATTTGCCTCCAAAATCTTTGTGAATAGAGCCCATGATCGTAGGCAAACCTTTGTCATACATTCTTGAAGATGCTGTTTTGAAATCTTCTTGATCGAGTCCATTTTGGGAAGGGTTTTGCCCAAGTGTCGAATATTCTTTATCCATCACAACTCTGCCACATATGTTGCAAATGACTTCGTCGCTTTCTTTGTCTAGGATCAGATTTTCCTCAGATTTATGGTCATGTCTGGATGAATAATCAATTTTGCCATTTTGAGGAACGGGTCCGTTTAACGCGTCAACCTTGTCATTTCTTTCAGGACATGTAGATTTCTTTGCCAACAATTCAAATGATCAAAATCGCAGACGTATATAACAACAGTAATTTACAAACGTAAAATTTCCGCTCACTCAGACGTTATTCGCTGATTCTTTTGACAGTAATGCGTCTATTCTTCCACGATACTTTTCTTTGTAAAGCGAGCGGCACGAGGTACAACAGAAAAACCGCTCCTGTTCTAGTATTTTCAAGGTAAGCGGCTTTCCTGCAATTTGTGCCTTACAATACTCACAGTCCACATCAAGAAGAATCTCATTTTCAAGATCAATTTGGTTTGTCTGTGTTTTTGTTAGATTATTGTCCAGTTTGTCTTTGGCGGTCCTAGTTATTTTACTGAGATCCAGTACTGGTGAAACAGATTTTATCAGACCTACACTGACAAGACGTTCATACCTGAGTTTTACTGTTGGTGCGCTAGCTCCTATCTCTCTTGCCATCTGCCGGAATGATTTACGGCCATCTTTTGACAAGGCATTAAGAATAGCAGTGTCAATCGAGTCCAGTTTAATAGGCATGGCTTATGTCACTTTGGAACATATTTAACAACAGTACTTTACAAACGTAAGAATACAAACGTAAAGCAGATTTCAACTAATGCGGCGACGGTATATTTGGATTATTGATTATGTTTTAGCGTTTTGGGCTGCAAATATTGTTATGCAGATCATTGTTGTTTGAACTTTTGAGGGTTTTTTTCAAATACATTCTTGCATGACGGACAGCAAAAGTAGTAAGTTTTGCCTTCAAATTGCGAAGATACTGAAGTTGAATCATCAGAGAGATTCATATTGCATACAGGATCTTTGTTCATATCATACAAGATATGATGCTCTTAGATAAAGATAGTAATTTACAATTGTAAAGTCGCCTACATTCACAAAAGTAAAATATCAAACCAAAAGTCATGATGTGAATCAATGAAGGTGCAGACTAGATCTACAACAGTAAAGTTTTGGCGTCTTGCTGTCCTGGTGTTTATTTGTGGTGCATCTGTGATGGCACTCGAAATAGTTTCAAGCCGCATACTTACCCCAGTATTTGGAAGTACCACGTACACATGGGGTAGTTTAATCGGAGTAGTCCTCACAGGATTAAGCCTAGGTTATTTTTATGGGGGCAGAATTGCAGACAGGAATCCCACCTTGTTCAAATTCAGTACGATGATTTTTTCTGCAGGACTGTATGTGGTATTCATACCATATATCGCACCACTCATCATAGGCATTTACGATTCAGATTCACTAAATTCTTTAACGGTTCTTTTAAGCACGTTTACACTACTTACAGTTCCATCTTTTCTACTTGGCATGGTTTCTCCGTATTCGGTAAAGCTGGGTACAACAATGCTGAGCAGAGTCGGCAGTGTGACAGGTAATCTTTATTTTTTATCGACCGCTGGAAGCATCGCTGGAACCTTTCTTGCGGTATTTGGCCTGATCCCATTTTTTGAGGTAAACCAGATCATCTTTTCTTTAGGGATCTCTCTGCTGCTTGTGTCGCTCGTAGGGTTATCAAAATTTCCAAGGTTACTAGTGGTGTTTGTGGGAATTCTTGTTTTCCTTCCCACATCGGTTGTAGGAGGTGCGATTTTGCATTCGGGGACTCTAGTTTATGAAAAAGAAACACCGTACAGCCATCTTGATGTTATTGATTCCAAACAAATGAGAACCATGTACCTAAATGGCATGCTCCATAGCCGGATGGACCCGAATCAACCAGAGGAACTTGTGGTCGAATATACAAAATATTTCCATATGGGTGAGATCTTTAATCCGAATTTTCAAAAGGTTCTTTTCATTGGAGGTGGAGGTTTTTCAGGACCAAAAAACTTTCTTGCAACCTACCCAAACGCACAGATTGACGTAGTGGAAATAGATCCTGACATAATTAGCGCTGCTAAAACCTACTTTAAGGTAAACGAGGATCCGAGACTAAGAATTTTTAATGAAGATGCCAGGACCTTTCTTGCAAACACTGATGAAAAGTACGATGTGATTATTTTGGATGCCTTCTCAAAATATTATGTTCCCTTCCATCTTATGACGCAGGAATATTTTGAACTATTAAAGAGCCGACTGGAGCCAAATGGTGTTGTCGTATCCAATCTAATAGGGACGACAGAGGGAGACACATCCACGTTAGTGAGATCGGTGTACAAAACCATGAATCAAGTCTTTCCTACCATTTACGTGTTCAAGACTAAGGGATCTGACTCTGTTTCGGTACAGAACATAATGTTTGTCACTTCCCGCTCAAATCTTGACTTTAATGCCGCATTTGAAAGAAACACCGATTTTGCGTATCATGATAGATTTCTTGAAAATTATGTTGGTTCCCAAATGAAGACGGATGATGTTTCTGTGTTAACAGATCAATTTGCCCCAGTTGAGCACCTCATCAATCCAGTTACCAACAAACCTCTTGACGTTGATGAGAAAGAATCTATTGCAGAGGCCAACATGCCAACTAGCACCTATGTGACAATTTCATTGTTATTATCGATAGTGATTGCTTGGTTTGCTTACATTAATGTTAAAATGAATAAATCTGACAAGTTACAAATTAAGAGAGATTCTCATTGATGCAATTAAAAAAATTGCATCTAGCATAATTTTACGTTTGTAAATTACTGTGTTAATATATCTCGCACTGCCCAGAGTCGGCGTGAGTTACGTGCATCCCGTAGTCGATACAGAGTCAATATTGAAAAACTCTTCAAATAGCAAAATGCCGTCAGTTGAGGCTCTAGAGTCGGTGTGTTGAGTGAAAAGTCGCCAAACAATACAGTTGACGACAATAGGAATCTTGGGCGTTTTGCTTCTAATTGGTGTTTTTACAAATTTTGGCAGAAGCTCAGAAAGTCGTGCCGAAGAGATTAAAGTCATTGAAAGGCAGCCAGAGACAAAAGACGTTCAAACATCAATCTCAAGTGATGTAACTGGTTCTAATGAAGTTCTGTCGTTATCATCGATCTTTAAACGCACAGAGAATTCAGTCGTCCAAATAACAAGCAAGGTATCTGAGACGAATTCGGACATCACAGTAAACGGAAATCCATTGGAAAAACAATCAACAAAACTCGGGTCTGGATTCATATATTCGGATTCGGGCCTGATAATTACCAACAATCACGTCATAAAGGGCTCAAAAACGGTTGATGTTACATTTGTAGATGGCAATACTTATTCTGCCAACGTTACTGGGACAGATCCCTCCATCGATATTGCGGTTTTACAGATCATGGATGATTTATCTGAAGAGATCATCATACCCCTAGTTTTGGGCGACTCGTCTAAAATTGAAGTTGGGGATCAGGTGGTTGCGATAGGAAATCCTTTTGGATTAAGCGGTACAATGACTGCGGGCATAGTGAGTCAGATTGGTCGACTCCTTCCAAATCAGGAAGGCTTTTCCATACCTAATGTAATACAAACCGATGCTGCAATAAATCCGGGCAACTCTGGCGGCCCCTTGCTGAACCAGTGGGGCAAAGTCATAGGAATCAATACTGCAATTCAATCCAATACGGGCGAGTTTGCCGGCGTCGGTTTCGCAATTCCATCTAATGCCATCAAAAAGATTGTTCCTATGTTAATTGAGAAGGGTGGGTACAGTCACCCTTGGCTTGGAATAGCTGGAACGAGCTTAACTTCAGATATTGTCAAAAAATTAGATCTTCCAAAGAACTACAAGGGAGTTCTCGTCACAAAAGTCGTAAAAGATAGCCCAGCAGAAAAAGCAGGGTTGCGCGAAGCCACCTATAACATCAATCAAGAAATTAAGAGTGGTGACGTCATAACCTCAGTTGACGAACATAAAATAAAAGACATTACAGAATTGATAATGTATCTATCTGAAAACAAAAATGTAGGCGATAAAATAGCATTAGAGGTAAACAGAGACGGCAGCACGATTAAATTGACTACCATACTGAAAGAGAGATCTTCCAACTAGTTATTTTGCAAAAAGATCTGGCTCGATTTTTGTAAAAGGCTTTTTTACTGAATTCCACGCCCAGTTCTAGTCGTTTAGCTTGCTTATGCCCAAAATGACAATGAACATACCCAAAACCATAACAGGCAAAAATGCCGCGATGTGTTTCCCAAAAGACTCCAAATCGGAAATGCTTTGATCACTAGACGTGGTTGTGGCAAGTGAACCACCCATCATTAGAATTCCCGTGATGAGAATTAACAGGCCAATAAATCTCGATTTTGTTTTTCTTGCCAAGAAAAATGCTATGATCTGCAAGGCTGCCGAAGGCATACCTATGATTATTCCAAGTGTCGTTACATCTAATGGCAGAAACGATTTCCCAAAATAAATGGAAAATAATACGTTTCCCACATACACAAGGATCAAAATTATGGCTGCAAATGCCATCCCTGTTACTGTTCTTATTCTCAAGTCACTTTTCCTTCAAACAAGTCGGAGATTGAGTCAACGATCTGGGAGTAAAATGGACATATTTATCGATTCTACTTTACGTTTGTAAAATATCATATTCTACAATAACAGACGTACAAATCTTACATTTGTAAATTTGGGTGTTAATATATCTGGAATTAGAATACAGTGTGTTGAAAGTTCTAAAACACAGTTCAACTGTGAAATGGTTTTAGTGATTGATCATTTTTGAATGCAAACCCCAATACCGCAAATCAATTGCTAAGATCAGAACTTTTATTTTTTCCCAACAAATTGCGATATCTCAAACCTGCAAAACATTTTACAGTGCATACCGTTTTACCTGATTTGAGAAATTAAAATGTCACATTCAGGTGCGTTATAATTGCAAAATTGGTTGTTCGATGTTAGATCAAGGGCGTTTCTTCTGTTTGTACTTGCCTTTATCATAATGTCTGTTTTAGTACAAGCGCACGTTACTTCGGGCTATGATAGGTCAATTCTACTATATTTTCAGTCGGCTGCAGGAAACCGTGCAGTGGATCTTTTCATGTGGGGAATTACCGAAGTGGGCAGCGTCACATCAATTCTTCTTCTGAGCATCATACTTGCCATCATACGCAGGACACGAAGAATAGGAATCACCCTGTTGCTGTGCATAGTGATTGGAACACTTGCCTCTGGATACTTCAAGGGATATGTAATTGACAGCCCACGGCCAGATCTCGAGTTTTTAGGCTCAAATCTCCCATATGCAATAGGTAAGGACACCTTTGTTATCGGAACTGACGGTTCTTTTCCATCAGGGCATGCAACACGTGCAGCAATTGTGGCCTTTGTTCTTGGATATGCCTTATCAGAAAGATTCCCAAGGGGACGATACCTTATCTGGCTATTTCCTATCTTTGAATCAATTAGTAGAGTCTATGTTCTCCAGCACTATCCTATGGATGTTTTTGGTGGAACTGTTTTTGGAATTATCATTGCAAATTTGGTAAGCAAAAAAGTAAAACTTGACGAGTTTTTCAAAAAGCCACAAGTTTAGATCATCAAAGACTCAGGCTAATCAAAACGCTCACATGTTGAATCAAAGAACAAATGTTAACAATGGGAAAATTTGCATTTGTAAACATCGGTATTAAAATATCATGAGAGGATCAAGACACCATGTTTGAAAAACATTGTCGAGTATGCGGTATTGAGGTAAAGAAAGAGACTGAAGTCAAAAGGTTTGGAAAGCATTTTTGTAATGATGAACACGCCAATCAGTTCGGCGCAAAAATAGCAGAAGATGAAAGACGAGAAGAAGAGTATCAAAAGTGGCACCCAAGGCGTGACGGTTGCTGTTAATTAATTTCTGTATGTCACAGACCCTTTACGTTGGTCTTTGAAATGGAACCAATCATAATATTACAATTATTGCAATCTGTATTTTTGCAAACCGATCTTCTTAATCGTGGACCGCTTGGAAGTGCGGATCCAATAGTAAAAGGAATGATTCCTGCGATGTTTGGAATCATTGGATTTGCAGTTCTTCTAAACCTGTTTAATGCGGTTGTACGAAAAAAACTCGTTGATCCGGACAAGCTCAAAAGAATAATGAGGGAAACTAAAGCCTGGCAAAAAGAAAGAATGTCAGCATTCAGAGCCAAAGACATCGAAAAACAAGCAGAGCTCAACAAAAAATCAGCATACATGAGTAAACTGAACCAAGAAATGATGCAAATGAACATGAGACCAATGATGATAACCTTTGTTCCACTGATGTTGATTTTCTATCTAGTATTGCCGCCACTATTCTCTTACACTGTCGCCATGTCGCCAATCCCATTGAATGTAATACCTGGAAACTTTTTTGAGCTTACCTGCAGTGCTGAAAAAATTGATGGAAAAATCTGCAAAAATGTAAACGAAGTCTATTTTTGGGCGTGGTATTTTTTGGGATCAATCACGTTTAGTGGGATAATAATGAAGCTAACCAAGACATCTATGAGTTCAGACTAAATTTGGAATCATTTTGCCTTGTAGAAAATGCCGCACTGAATCCCATTATCATAATATGTAGATTCTAATCAATCGTTTTACACTTGTAAATTTACAAAACGCGATTATCGTTATCTTCACCTTAGCTAACAAATTTAGCTTTGGCTAAATTTTAAATAAGTAAATAGAAATATCTGATCAACTACATCTTGAAACAATTTTTTAAAATGTTGACCGTATTAGTAGCAATATCATCTATAACTGTAGTTTATTTTGTTTTTCCAAATACAATTGATGCAAAACCTGATGAGAAAACACTCGTCTCCCACAATGGCGTAGTAATCAAAACAACTGGCGACATCTTGGATCCAATATATTCTGGCAAAACTGTCGAGTTTGACCCTGACAAGTATCTGCGACAGTTCAACTATGGCCGCATCTCAAAACTGGAAGATGGAAAAACCCTTCGCGAATTCACAATAATAGCAGAAGATGATAAAATCGAAGAGATCTCACCTGGAGTTTTTTACAATGTCTGGACCTTCAACGGCACAGTTCCAGGTCCTACAATCCGGGCAACCGAAGGTGACATGATTCGAGTCAAGTTCATCAATAACGGCTCAAAATCTCATACGATTCACTTTCATGGGATTCATCCAGCTGAAATGGACGGAGTTTTTGAAACGGTTGGCCCTGGAGGTGGACAGTTCACTTATGAGTTTGAGGCAGGGCCAGTTGGAGTACACCCATATCACTGCCATGTGATGCCACTTGAAGAACACATATCACGCGGCCTTTATGGCGTATACATTGTGGATCCAAAGGAACCAAGGCCTAAGGCAGATGAGATGGTAATGGTCCTAAACGGGTTCGATACGGATTTTGACAAGGAAAACAACTTTTACGCGGCAAACACGATTCCGTTTTACTACCAGTACAATCCAATCCAGATAAATGCAAATGATCTAATCAGAATCTATGTAGTAAACATGGTGGAGTTTGATCCGATAAACAATTTCCATTTACATGGAAATCTGTACAATTATTATCCGACAGGAACCTCGACAGTTCCTTCCACATATACTGACATGATCACATTATCACAAACGGAGAGAGGAATAATGGAATTCAATTACACGTATCCCGGAAAATATCTGTTTCATGCGCACAAAGTAGAATTTTCAGAAAAGGGCTGGACTGGGATTTTTGATGTTAAAAATTAAAACGAAGATCTTACGCTTGTAAGTCCTTGCCGGAAAGGCTTTGTATTCTACCCCTGTGCTTTTCCTTGTAGAGGGTTTTACATGAGGGGCAGCAAAAGAATCTCTCAAAAATTGCAAACTTGAGTATGCTTGGCTTTCCGTGAACTGGACCCTTGCAGTAATCGCATGATAATTTTATGACTGCATCTTTGCTCAGCTTTATGTTGTGATTTTTTATTGCCTTTGAGCGTATTTTATCAAGCCTTGAACCCGTCTTGTCTTCGATTTTTCCAAGATCAATTACTGGCAATACTGCCTTTATGAGGCCTATGTTTACGAGTCTCTGATATCTTGCCTTGACGGTAGGCGTGCTGACTTTGATCTCTCTTGAAACCTGCCGGAAAGACTTTCGGCCGTCCTCCAATAACGATTCCAGAATATCCGTGTCGATTTTATCTAATTTGAAGGGCATTGTACATGAGATTTACGGCCATCCTAGTTATTTACTTTACAATTGTAAAGATAGGGGGTTAAGTAGCACATAGAATAACAACTACAGTAGGAAATCCGATGAACTCAGAACAAGTCCAAACCAAACGAACGGCAATAAAAATAGGTGGTATGCACTGCGCCGGGTGTGTAAATTCCATACAAAACTACATAATGGATCTTCCCGGCGTCAAAAAATGCGAAGTTAATCTGGCTGCTGAAAAAGCTGTCTTGGAGTTTGATCCTTCTTCCATTGATCTAAGCAAGATCGAAGACGCAATACAGGACGTTGGTTACAAAGTCATTTATGAAAAGCTCACACTCAAGCTAAGCGGAATCACCGATTCAAGCGATGCAGGTAATCTTGAAAAGAGGTTAAGTGAACTTGAAGGGATTAGATTTGCATCTGTAAACTATGGAAATAGTCAGGCAATCATCGAATACAATCAAGCATTATTTTCGCTTTCAGACATCAGACAACTCATTCACAAACGCGGTTACCAGATACTAAGCGAGGATCTTTCGGCATCGGCCGAAGAAATCGAGGCAAAAAAACTCAAAAAATTGTTCCTGATTGGACTCGGATTTACCATCCCAATTCTGCTTTTTGCATATCCTGAATATCTCTCGTTTGTTCCGTGGGCCGGAACTGCCATGGCAGGATACGTCATGTTTGTTTGCGCAAGTGCGGTACAGTTCATCGCAGGCAGCAGGTTTTACGTCGGGGCGTTCAGAATTGCAAAAATGAAATCTGCAAACATGGATACCCTTGTTGTAGTCGGCACCACTGCGGCGTATCTATTCAGTGCATACAACACATTCCCGACTCCTGTATGGCACAACATCTACTATGACGCAGCCGCAGTAGTAATCACATTCATCGTTCTAGGAAAATACCTTGAAAACAAGACAAAGGGCAAGGCTTCATCCATTATCAAAAAGATGCTAGAGCTGCAACCAAAAACTGCCAGAATAAAAAAAGATGGAAAGGAAACTGACATCTCAATCGAGATGATAAAGCAGGATGACATCATTGTGGTGCGACCGGGGGAAAAGATTCCTGTCGATGGCATAGTGATTGAAGGACGCTCTGCAGTGGATGAATCGATGATCACGGGAGAATCTGTGCCGGTTGAAAAAAAGCAAGGAGATTACGTGATAGGAAGCACAGTCAACAAAGACGGCGCTCTGGTAATCAGGACAACAAAAGTGGGCAGCGAGAGTGCACTTTCACAAATTGTAAAACTAGTCGAAGATGCGATGGGTATGAAACCCCCAATGCAACGAATGGTCGACAAGATATCCGGCTATTTTGCACTCGTAGTTATTGGCGTGTCGATTGCGACTTTTCTTGGATGGTATGCATTTACTGCGCATGGCGAGCACCACTTTGCAGCATCTCTCATTCCAGCGGTGGCAGTCTTGGTGGTTGCATGTCCATGTGCACTTGGCCTTGCCACCCCAACTGCAGTGATGGTTGGAATGAGTAAAAGTGCTCAAAACGGTGTCATATTCAAAAGCGGTGAGGCTCTTGAAAATCTTGGTAAGATCACAGTAGCTGTTTTTGATAAAACCGGCACTCTCACCGAAGGAAATCCGAAAGTTACCGACATAATTCCAATTGATGACAAGTCAGATGAAAACAAAATTCTCCAAGTCGCCGCAATGGTAGAAAAAAACTCAGAGCACCCCTTGGCAAAGTCAATCGTTAAAGACGCCCAAGAGCGTAACCTGGGGATCGCAGATCCAACAGAGTTTGTCTCTGTCCCCGGAAGAGGCGTTGATGCAGTATATGATAATCAAAAAATTCTTGTCGGAAGCCAGGGATTTATCATAGAGAGAGGGATCGACGATTCAAAGGCCAAAGAGATAATCGTAAGATTGCAAAGTGAGGGAAAAACCACCATACTTGTTGCTTTGAACGGTGAGATTATTGGAATACTTGGACTAATTGACACGGCAAAACCTGGCGCAAAAGATGCTGTAAAGTCACTAAAAGAAAAAGGAATCGAAGTAATCATGTTGACGGGAGACAATCAAAGAACGGCAAGCACCGTGGCAAAGGAGATAGGCATAGACAGGGTAATTGCAAACGTTCTCCCCTCCGACAAACTTGATGTCATAAAAAAACTCCAGGCTGAAGGAAAAAAGGTGGCCATGGCAGGAGACGGCGTTAACGATGCCGCGGCTCTTACTCAGGCAGATGTGGGGATAGCAGTAGGTAGTGGCACTGACATTGCAATTGAATCTGGCAAAGTCGTTCTGATAAGAAATGACATTAGAGATGTAGTAACTGCAATTGAGATCAGCAAAAAAACCGTCGGCAAAATAAAGCAGAACCTCTTTTACGCCTTTATGTATAATGCAGCACTAATTCCAATTGCGGGACTGGGCTTGCTTTATCCGGCACTTGCCGGTGTGGCGATGGCTACAAGCTCTGTTTCTGTAACAGGCAGCTCGTTGCTGCTCAAAAGATGGTCGCCAAAAAAGAAGTAAAAACCACATTGAGAATCCGACAATGACACGCAAAATACAACTTCCACAAACAAAATACCTGCTGATGGGAATACTCCCTGTACTGCTAGTGATTGCCTTTCTTGCAATGAGCGGGAATTTCAAGTCCAGCGTTGACAGCCCGACAGGCGGTCTGGAAGAAAAATTTGTCATCCTCAGTAGCGCCAATACGAACTATTGTGCGCCTTCAAATTTTCTGGACGCAAAGGCTGACAACGATAGGTTGCAGGGCTCTTGCTGCTCAAAAATGGACTTTCATCGATATGCAGAGCAAGTTGAAGGTCTAAAGCAGTATTCCGGCATAGATGTGATCCCGTCTGATCCGTATGATATCGAGGCTTCTCTTGCAAAAAGGCTGATTGCCTATGATAAGGAAATAGTGCTGACTGCGCAGCAGCAACAAGTGTATGATAAGGCAATGAGCATGTCGATGGAAGGAGGCCCTTGTTGCTGCAAGTGCTGGAGGTGGACTGCATTTGAAGGGCAGGCAAAATATCTCATTACAGAATACAACTTTGATGAAAAGCAAATTGCCAAAGCCTGGGATCTGGAAGACGGGTGTGGCGGGAGCGGCCATGCAAATCACTCTGAACCAGAAAAAATATGATCTTCTCTTGATAACCATTAAATTTTCGGTTTTTAGCGTTCTGTAAAAAGCAAATAAAAATTATGCGCCTAATTGAATATCCTTTAAGATTGTGAGATCAATTGTTAAAAAATATCAAAGAAAAGAAATTAGGTTTGCTCTAGGTATTTGTCAATTACCTGCTTGAATACAGAATACGGCTGTGCCCCTGTGATCTTTGTATAGCCAAGTTCCGAGTTTCCGACAAACATAGTTGGTGTTCCTGTAAGTCCGATCTGATTGGCAAAACTTGTCAATTGTTGGCTGCGTGATTCGTATTTTTTGCTGTCGAGGCATTGACCGAATTTCTCAATATCAATTCCGGAAATGTTCTTGACAAGATTCTTTACCTTGTCAGGGGTTCCCCAACCGGAATTTTCCTGCCCTTGGTTTGCATACACATAATCGTGATATTCGTAGTACTTGTCTTGATCATTTGCACACCAGGATGCCTGTGCAAGGATTATTGAATCTGGGCCAACTATTGAGACGTCAAGAAAGTAGAACTTTACTTTGCCGGCATCGATGTATTCTTTTGCAAGTATCGGCTCGGTTTCTTTAAAGAATTTTTCACAGAATGGACATTGGTAATCTCCAAACTCTACCAAATTCAATCTCGCGGATTCGGATCCTCTGAATTTTGCTATGGAGGGGACATCAAAATTTACGCTTCCAGCGAACTTGGTCGTAGAGGTGTCGTCTTGGCCAACAGTCGACGTTATCATACCAATATTGGGTTGTTGTTTGGCAATATTGCTCGTAATTGGGATGGTATTTCCTATGAAGTAACCCAACACCAAAAGGACGACGCCAAAAATGATGGTTGTTTTTGTTATGCTTATTGTTCTCCCAGGATTTTCATTAGACATCTCAAATCACCTTACAACATGCCTAAACCTAGCAGCAACCGCCGTGACCGTGAGAATCGTCTTCTTGCCCAGATGCGTTTGTTTCACCGAACTTTTCTGCATGTTCTGCCGAGCAAAAGTATTTTCCAAATCTTTTGATGGAAGAGTCCTTATCAACATCCATTCCACACACTGGGCAGCGCTTCTTAAGTAATCCGAACACAATCTTGGTTTGAAGATGAGATATATTAATACAAGACTTTACAAATGTAAACTACAATAACTTGTTTCTAATGGCATAGTTCTTGCTTTCAGGTTTCCGAGTCAATTCTTGATTTTATTTTTCAAACCGCACGTTTGTACGTCAAGGTTTTTCGCCATGAAGTAAATCGACACGAGCAAAACTGCAATGCTCACAGCGCTTAACTCTAGTCCCTTGAAAGGAAATATGGACAAGCCGCCAGCAATTCCAAGAATCGATATCAGCGTAGCGGAACACGCCGAACATGTGGATGACAGTGCACCGCCGAAGAGACCACCAAAGCTTAGCAAACCCCCACCCGCGCTTTGATTCATGTTTTTCATCTTATAGGTCAGCATCGCAATGCTTAGGCCCCCAAGGATCGATATCGCGATAGATGACGCAATTACGATTGCGCCGCCAACGCCTGAGATCATCTCGACTGCCCTAGCAAAGACGCTAGTCATGATCCAAAAGTCCTTTGTGGCGTCAAACGCAGATGTGAACATCGAGATATTGTTAACAAAGATGAACACGGAAAACAGGCCGGACGATGCCAGAAACGTCAACAGGGCGTATTTCGGTTTACTTGCAACGGCGAGAATATTTCTGACCACTTTCATTTAAGCACCAGTTGTCGGCCTCGTTATTAAAACATGCATCATGGTTTTTCACTCACGGAAAATTTTATCATCATTCCCGACTCCATGTGTTCCGGTATGTGGCAATGAAGCAGCCAGACGCCTGGATTAGAAAAGTCAACCAAAATGTCCACGGTGCTCCCTTTTGGGACAAGCACGGTGTCCTTCCAGGCCAAATTCTGGTTTGGAACGCCGTCTTGGCTGAGGATCAGGAACCTTTGCCCATGCAGATGCAGGGGGTGCTGCATTGGATGCATAGAGTTCGGGTCGTTGTATATCCTCAGCTTTTTGATGTCGCCGACGGCAGCCCCGTACACCAGTTCATCGTTCTTCTTCCCGGTCTTTGTGTCCCTGATCACCCATCTGGTGTTTTCGCTGTTCGACATGGAATTCATCATGAACATGTCGTCTTCCCATTCTATCGGGCCCGACTCTCCCATTGCCATGGAGCTTCCCATCACGGACCCATCAGGCATGGTGTGGGCCATCGTACCCCCTCCCCCGGTTCTCGACATCATTCCGGACAGCTCGGACTCCAGTTGGATCTCGATGTCGGGGGTCTTTTTCAGATAGCCGTCAAATCCGTATACGCTGCTCTTGATGTCGGGAGGAGATGACATGCTTCTTTTCTTTCCTACGTTCAATCCAGTGTCCGACACCTCGACACTGCCCATTACATACTCGGAGCTTGGGGTTCTATGTGTAACATTGAACTTGCCTGGCTTGTCGAACTGGATCTCGACTATCCTCCTCTCCCCAGGAGAGATAATGATGCTGTTGACCGAGACATCCCTCTCGTACCTTCCCGAATCGTCGCCAACGAGCCTCATCACCTGTCCTTCCACAGACAGGTTGAAAGTTCTGGCGTTGGCTGCGTCCGTTATGTAGAATCTAACTTTCTCGCCCCTATCTATGCCGAGTTCGTAGTTTTCCTCGCCGTTGATCATCATCACGTTGCCGAGCCTTCCCATGAGGGCGCGCTTCACATAGTCCTCCGAGAAGGCCTCAACGTCCACGCCCGCAATCCTGATGTCGTCAAGGATAAGGGTCTCCTCCCCATCTACCTGGTTGTAATAGTTCGGGTCGGATGGCTCTACAATGATGTTGCCGTAGAGACCAAGCTCTTGCTGAAAGTCCTCCCTGACGTGCGGGTGGTACCAGTACACCCCCGGGTCGGGAAAATCTAGCCTATAGACGAATGTATCACCAGGCCTGATTGCTTTCTGAGTGACGCGGGGCACTCCGTCGAACTCGTTCTTGAGTCTTATTCCGTGCCAGTGTACCGTCGTGTCCACATCCAAATCATTGGTAAAGTTCACGGTCAGTGTGCTTCCTTGTTTGACTCTCAGAGTTGGACCTGGTATTTGGCCGTTGTAGCCGTACATCGATATCTCATTCCCATCGATCGTCTTCCTTACTTTCCGGGCATCTATGCTGAAGGTCTCTCCGCTTGAGAAATACTGTGCTTCCGATTTGAGCACCGTAGATCCCTGTAGCGACCTATCTGCAGAGACCCCGTTGACTTCCATCGCATCAGATCTGGTTTCTGAACTTTTGACGGCTAGCAAAAAATATCCCGAGGCAAAGACGACTGAAACTATAACCAAAACCAAGAAAACATTTCTGACCGACTTCATAAGAATCATTTACTTTTATGTTTTGAATGAAGCAGTCACGCTATCTTCTGATCAATGGCCTGTTTGAGAACCGCGTACGGCTGCGCTCCCACCACGTTGACGAAGCCCTTGTCAGTGGAGCCTATGAAGAAAGACGGCGTACCAGAGACGCCAAGCGCTATCCCGGTGTTCTGATCGCTCTGCACCTCCGCCACCACGCTTGGATCCTGCGCGCAGCTTGCGAGCTTAGTCGCATCGAGACCCACCATCTTTGCCCACTGGTCGAGTTCAGCTTGGCCGAACTGGACTGTGCCACCGCCCTGTTTGTTCTGCTCATTGAATACCGCATTGTGGAATTCTCTCCACTTGCCCTGCTTGTTAGCACACTCGGAATATATCGCAGCAGGCAGAGCGCCCGGGTGTATCTGAGTCAGCGGAAAGTCCTTGTAGACAAACAAAACCTTGCCTGTGTCAATATACTCCTTTTCGAGCTGCGAGAGACTGTCTGTGAAAAACCTCCTGCAGAAGGGGCATTGGAAGTCGCTGAACTCATAAAAGATCACCTTGGCGTCCTTGCTCCCGATTGTCGGGTCGTTTTCTACCTCCAACTTGACGTTGGATGGAGCCTGCTGCTGCAAATCCCCTGCTGGGACAGTAGCACCTGTCTGTTTTGCGGAAACTGCCACCGATGAGAAATCACCCGATATCGGAAGGACGTTTCCCACAAAATATCCGAAAATCAAAAAGAACACTCCTAAGAGTAAAGTTGATTTTGTTACCTCGATAGCAAACTTCTGAACGATTTTCTACACCTGTCGGAAATGCCGATGTTGATATTTGGATTTTAGGAGCTTAAATATTCAATAGTTTCTCAAAAATAGAATTTGGTTATGTCAAACGAGTCGATTAGATGAGAAAATACACTGTGGATGATTTTTCAGCCCTGATTTCGACTGTCGATTTTCGCCGGCTTCACTCATTGTCCTTTTCGTCCCTTGTCGGGACCGCTCCTGATGTATCTTGGGCAAAACGTCGCTGAAAAGGACATGGCTCGCCTCCGGAATTAACTGACGGAGGTAATCGAAATGACAGATGGAAAGCAACCTGTGCTGACTGGGGTCATACAGTCAGGAGAGAAAGACCCCAAGAAGAGAAAGATTCTGGGAAGAATCGCGCTCTGGAGGGTCGAGAAGAGGAAGGAGGAGGAAGACCCCCTCTTCCAATGATTTGAGGTGTATGGAATGTTCACGATAAATGGAAATGGAAAGGAGATAGCCGAACTCTTCAAGAAATTTGGTCTGACCGAATACGAGTCAAGGGTCTACTTCACGCTCCAAGTAAGCGGCAAGACTAGGGTAGGCAAACTATGGGTCTCGGCAGGAGTCCCGCAGAGCAAGGTCTACAACACGATTCAGATACTTTCGACAAAGGGTCTGATTGAGACCACGAACCTGAGTCCACTCGAGATTAGGGCAAAGCCGTTCCTGAGGTTCGCAAACGAATACCTCACGGACAGAAAATGCTCGCTCTATGAGATTCAGGAGAAGATAGACAACTACAAGGAGGTGACGAAAAACAGAGCCGTCAAAGTGATAATCTAGGTCAAGAGAATTTTTTATTTTTTCTTTTTTGAAACATCCAGATATTTGTTCAATTTGGGTAAATCACTCATATTTACCCAACTTTCGGCAATATTGGTCGCAAGCCCGGTACTTCCCCAGATTAAACCTTCAAGCGCAACAAGTTCCGGAGATTTCTTGGATTTTACATAATTAAGAATTTTTTTCCTTTCAAAATACGAAATGTATTTTTGTCTGTAACGTATGCCATCATCTTCATTATCTTCAGATGCAAGCACCTTCAATAAACAATCAAACCCCTCTTTTGAACTGTCTAAATTTTCTACAACTCTCTTTGATTCATATGCATCTTTAATCATTTCATGAGCCTTGTCATAATATTTTGAGAAATCAAAACCAACCCCCTGGCGTAGGTCATTTTCCGAATCAGATATCTTCATCAATAACTCAAAAATATCTCTTTGAATATCAGTAACTCTTTCAAGATTATTTGCAATCGAACGATAGCCTGCAATTTTGTATGCAGCGGTATAATCTATTCCTTCTTCATCTCTATGCAGACCAGTTTTAATCAAAATCTCAGGATTTTGTAAAAACGTTTCAAAAACATGAGTAAACAATCTTTTTAGTGCATATACTTTATTATCAACCAGACTTTCTTTTTTTGTGACAATTTTATGTTCCATTTCAATATCTGATTTTTTCTTGATTTTACCTGAAAACATTTTTTGATTTTGAGAGTACAGTTCCTTATAGTGCTCATATATTTCGTCAACTTTTTTTGGAATATTTTCTATTTTTCTTTCGAATTTTACAACATAATCATCACCGTCTTTTCCGAACTCTGCACCAGGTAACTTTTCATCAATTTTGTTAAGTTTGTTTTTCAACGTTGGGTTGGGCCCTTGTTCCTGAAGACATACCGAATTGTAGTCTTGCAGATATGCAGAGATCACCGAATAATAGATTTCATCTGTATTATTGGAATTAATCTTCAATTCAAGTTGTTTTGTCTTCTCTTCTTTTGTCTGTGGAGTTATCAAAATAGTGCTTTTTATCTGGCTAAGACGATACACCCTGTTTTCTTTCTTATCATATCCTGGGATGTAATCCTTAATCCACTCCATAGGTAGTGTTGTTACGTAGCTGTCTCCGTTCTTGCCTTTCCAGAATCTTCTCTCTTCAGTCTTCCTCAATGGCTTAATTCGGTAGGGGTGCTCCATAGTAAAAATCTTTATTTTAAGGCTTAAATCGCTAGGTAGGTCTGTACCTCGTTGGGAATGCCTATTAGGCGCGCTGCCCATCTTAAGATCCCAAATGCCCTTAGATGATATCAACAACATAAGACGAAAAATAGCTGAAGTAGATGCAGAGCTAAAGCAAGTAAATACACAAAGAGAGCAGTTATTTGAATCAAGGCGATTTCTTGAAGAGCAACGAATTATGGCAGAAACTAAAATGATTTTAGAAATTGCTGCCGCCACTAAAGAAGCAATGAATGGAATAAAAAATGTTCAAGTTCAAATTTCAAACATAGAGAGGGAGAAGAAAGAATCAGCTGGACATTTTGCAGTTCTAATGAGAATTGTGAACGCAATAATTGATACTAGAATATTTGTAACCGCAAAAGAATGGGCAAAAGCAGCCAATGTCTCATATGGATCCATTTTCAACAACATGATAGAAATTGAAAAAATGATTGCTCAGAAAGGATTGAAATTAATTATAGAAAAAACTAAAAACGGTACAACATTCCGAGTGTTATAAAGTCATAAAACGTATTCAAAACGAGCTCAAGTTGAGCTCCCTGTTTTTTATTCGACAGTATACTACCACATCATGAAACAAAAATGCAAAACAGACTACTCGTCCAGGATCTCAACGCAAATCTACACTTGCTCTGACAGCAAGATGCTCCTAGAGATTAGCGGGTGCTAAGGAGGTGGATTGAATGGGAAAACGAGTCCTTACATCTGACGGCAAGGTCATAGACTTAGACAAAGGAACTGGAATAGAACATCTTCCACCTGAGAGCCTTGCAATGGAAAAACACACCTATGGTGTGTATTCCAACTATTTTTCTGTCATATTCAATGGAACGATGATCAATATCCAAACAGGCCAAGGGCAATTTTTTGATGGCGAATCTGGAATGCGCCGGCTAATCAATGAAATGCAAGAGATGAAGCTTTTCCCAAAAATGTTCCCAGTCTCGCTCAGCCAAAACTCAGTCAATGGTGATGTTTCCTACGTGATTTACATGAACATTAACGGAGTATCCCACAAAGTTGTCCTGACGTATGACCGTAGTCATCCCGAGTACCAGATTAATGCAATAATCGAGTATCCGCGTCTGAACACCTCAAAGATGCTTGGACACTGGTATTCTGACGGAAGGCCGTGCTATATCCACAGTTGGACTAGGAGCTGGACAGCACTAAAGGTGGCAACACAACTCAGATTCTGGCTTGAGGATTATTACAATGACTCTGGATACGTCCGAGACTACGAATATGAGATGGACCGCATAATGAGAGAATCAGACAGGATCATAAACGAAATTAATCGAAAGCAGAGTTTCTGGAGGTTCTGGTAGATTGAACCCATCAAAGATTCTGATCAGAAAGTCCGACCTAGAATCCGCAATCAAAGAGGTAAAAAATCATGCGCGAGACCACGAGGAGACAGGCGTTGCGTTCCTTGGAGAGATCCGACAAAACAAGGTGTATGTAATAACAAAAGTTGTCGGTGCAGGCCCAAGAGCCCAAAGAGGTAATGTGAGTTTCACAACCGATGAAAGGTCAATCTCGGACACACTAAAACAGGAAATCGAAAAGAACGACAAGACAAGATATCTGGGGGATGGCCACTCACACCCCTGGCCAAGTTCCCCAGAACCAAGCGGTATCGATGTAAATCAGCTAAGACGCGCAAGAAAGACAAGGTCATGGTTCACAATAGCTGTCTTTTCATCAACAGGCGAAGTGAAATTCTTTGGATTAGACAAAGACGAAGATCTTCTGTCAATACCATACCAAATCATCTCAGATGACTTTGATGAACAGAATCTGCTTGTAAGAATAGATCAGATAACAAACAATGAGATTTTGTCAAAGGTTAGAGTTGGAGTTCTAGGGGGAGGCTCCCTAGCATCTGCTGTTGTAACAGGACTTGCAGGGTCTGGCGTAATCGATTACGTTGTTTGCGACATGGACAGATTAGAGACAGTCAACCTGATACGACACTTGGGCAACATTTGGGACATTGGCAAATCAAAGGCAGACATTATCGGCAACTACATCCAGTCTCACAACCCTCTGGCAAATGTTCAGACAATAGAAGATGATCTCATAAAGAACAGAGACCTCCTACGTGCGGTCATAGAATCATGCGACATTATCGTGGCAGCATCCGGAAATCCTGAACTCAACTACCACATCAATTCAATCTGCTTTGAACTGGGCAAGCCAGCAGTCTACGGGGGAATCTATGCTGGAGCAAAGAGCGCATATGTTCTATGTGTGCCCACAAAGTCCCACTGCTGCTTTGACTGTGTATTCAATCTCACCAGTGCGGCAGTTGATCAAAACACGTTGAGAAGAAAATACGGACTGGAAGACGGCGAATTGAAGGAAGCACAGGGAATGTTTGCAGATATTGTGATTCCTGGATCAATGATGACAAAAATGACACTTTGGCTGTTGCTTGGAAAAGAGTTCAGCTTCAATCTCGTTCGATATTATGACGACCTCAAGGTAGAGAGACTCAATGTTCCAAAAAGAGAACTTTGTGCAACGTGTGATTATGAGAACTGGTTGAAAAATGAAGAGGCAAAGACAAAAGTCAGAAAACCACACACCGAGGGCTTTGTGAAAAAGCTCGGACGCAAGTTCAGGAGGATCAGAAAATGACATCAGACGCGGATAGAATTCTGGAAAAACTCGGCGAGATGGAATTACGACTGCAAAGACTTGAGAGCATATCACCAAATGACGAGATCATAACGGAGGAGAGAACAGAGGTTGCAGGAGAAGGCGAGCTAGAGAGCGAGCAAGTATCCAGAGTAAACGACAGCGTGGTCACCACAAAACGAATTACAATGTGCGATTATTGCTTTGGGAAAATTGATCAGATGTCGTTATGCAAAAAATGCGGCAAGAAACTTTGCGAGAACTGTTCAATTGATTTCAGAAACGAAACAATCTGCCTACAAGATCTCAGAGAGGTTCATCCGATATCAAGGCAGGTGTTCAAGGTCATCCTAATGATTGGAAATGGCATAACAGGCGAACATGACATGAACAAAGTATCTGGAATACCACAAGATGAAATGAAAGGGATTGTTGACTTTCTCAGAGATTCAGGATACGTTACTACATCATTCCTTGGCGGCAAACGTCTCACAGACCTTGGCACCGAGGCATTCTACGCCCATTCTCAGGTTCTGGGAGGCAAGGACGACATGAAGGATTTGGATGGCAGGATTGAGGAGTATGTATCGAAGTCCTAACCGAAATTCCGGCTCTATTCTAAGTGTGATGAAACTTCTAGTGGGAGCAGGAATTGTCATCATAACAATCTCTCTGATGCTGTTCTTCAACGACATGATATCACCGCACTCTCCGTCTGTCTACTTGCAACTTGCAGTTGCAGGAGTGATTGTAATGGTAATGTCGTTTCTTACAATCAAAGTCTTCAGGGGTCTTGAGTTTGTCTGAGATAGACGATTTCAGACAGGAGATAATGGACAAGGTCTCAAAGATTCCTGGACTCCCAAGAGGCTACATCGACACGCTGTTACGGATGTTGCCATATGCAAACGAGAGAAGACGAAAGAAACTGGTTGACAAGATAAAGAGATTGGTTGAGACCAAATTCAACGAGCACTCGATGAGATCAAAGAATCCCCTACTCTCGTTCCCATCAAAGGAAGATGCAGTCGGAGACGGGGTGATCATAGGATACGTGTGTTCGGGTGACAGGGTGCTTCACCCGTTTGGTCTTACCACAGAGAACCTGCGTGAAAATGAATTTGTAGTTGCTAGGTCAGGCCATGGGAAAACTACCATGGTTTTCAATCTTGTTGATCAATTGATCCAGCATGAGATATGTTTTCTTTCATTTGACTGGAAACAAGATTACAGGACCCTTGCCAAAAAATACGACGACGTTTATGTCATAAGGTGGCATGAGCTTGCATACAACGTTTTGATAAACTGCCCAGAAGGCATGGACATAAAGCTGTGGTGGAGAATTGTTCTGGATATCGCAGCCCACTCACAGGGCCTCTTGATGGCAACTCCCGCACACATTCTGCGCGTAATAGAAGAGTTGTACGAGCACAACAAAGGACAGGTGACATTCCGCGAACTTGAGAACCATCTCAAGTCACAGCACAGTGAAAGCAGAAAGGAGAACGAATATTCCGCAATCGCAGAAAACAGAATATTCAACATAAATCAGGCCCTAGACAAAGTAATCAACGTAAAATACGGGTTTGAAATCAAGGATCTCTTCAGAAAACGAATCATAATCGAGATGTTTCCACTGGATTTTTCGGTGGCATCGTTTCTTATCCAGACTATAATAATGCACGAGTTTTACCGAAGGCTCTACAACCAGGTAAGACTCAACCGGAAGTCCACCCTAGATAGCGAGTTTAAGTCTAAATTCTGTAAAATAATTATGGACGAAGCACACCTTACGCAATACAGCGGCCAGGAAAGAAGCCTTGTGTCCACTGAGCTGTCGTTACCACCACTTGCTACTTTTTTCAGCCAGAGCAGAGAGATGATGCTTGGCACATTTGCACTGACTCAGTTTCCTCATCTTGTGATGGATGCATTCAAAGACAATGCTGGAACAATGATTGTTGGAAACATAGTTGAAACTGATCAGCAAAGAGATCTCTCCTCTTCACTTGGACTGGACAGAGACTCTGAAAAAATACTTGGAAAACTGGAAAAGGGAACCTGGATTGCAAGAGTTGCCGGAAGAACAAAGCCGTTTGTTCTAAAGACTCCCGACATAAAGAAAGGAGACCTGCTGGCGGATGCAGATGTCTTGCAAAGATCAAGGCCGCTCATTACCGCGCTTGACATGAAGCGACAGGAAATAGAAAGCAGAATGTTCATGGTTCAGGTCGAAAAGAAATCAGAGGAGGTTCACTTACCAGACCTCACAAAAGAAGGGTGGCTGCTTCTTGACTATGTGTTCTTCCACGAGTGGAGCTACCAACAGCAGATAACAGAGGCACTTGGAATATCTGACAGAAAATTTGCCAAGGTGAAGCAAGACCTACTTGACAAGAACCTGATTAGAATTCAGAAATTCCCAGTGAAGGTCCATGACAGAATCCACTTTTCTCTTACTCCAAATGCCTTGGAGATAATGAAGATTCTAGGCAGGCCTGCTCAGAGAATCGGCTACTGGAAGTGGATTTCTGGCGTTCCAGGATACGAGCACCATTATTGGCTCAACGTGCTTAGAGTCAAGCACAAGATATTGGGATGGAACGGCAGAGTGGAATATGACCTCAAGGACGGTCGAAGGGTAGACCTCTACGAGGAATTGAATGGGCACCGCAAGGCAGTGGAAATTGAGCTTTCAACAAAGGACGTTGAGAACAAGGTCAGGGTGTTGACTGACAGGGAGGTGGATGATCTGGTATTGCTATACCGCGAAGAGTCGACTTTCCAGTTTGCAAGATCAAAGCTGGAGAGAATGGAAAACATTCCGAAAGAAAAGATTTGGATTGGATTGATTCGAGATTATGTGGAGTTACTTGACAATGTAATAAAGGGCCCGGAGAAGAGCGGAAACATCGAGGGTACTGGATCTACCGTTCCTGACCATGAGCAAAACCGGAAAGATAACGGAAACAATGGTGTGATAGGCTGAGTTGTCCTACCGAAAGAAAAACTCCAAGGGGTTTGGCGGTGGATATGGTGGATACAAGTCAGGACACATTTCACAGAAGGATCCTCTAGCAGCATACCGACACACATCGCCTCCAATGAGTGAGTATGACAGAAAGATAAGAAACAAACTCGAAAAGCACGAAGTCAGCATGTCTGGAAACTTTGGATCCGACACAAACGCCTACAAGGTAAATGTGCCAAAAATCCAACACGAGACAAGATTCTCACAAAAAGAGGTGGACGAGTTCTCAGACAAGATACTTCACGATGCAATGGAGAAACTCAAGAATCTCAAGAACGGCGAAGAGATTCCAGCAGAAAAATATGAGATGGCAAGCGAACTGGCTGACCGCGTCGCCCAACGCTCGTTTGAGGTTACAAGTAATTCCGAAGACAAAACCACCGCACTGGAATTTACAAAAGAATTCCTAGATGAGCCAGCCCAACCGTGGCACTCTGACATCCTTGAACAGGTTGACAAGATCAGAAACCGGATGAATGAGCTGAAAAGCGAAGCCCTAGAAGTAAGAGAAAGCATGCCTGAGTTTGAGCACCTGGCAGATGAGATGAAGAAGGCGGACGAGTTGTTTTCAGGTTCTGGAACGCCCTCTGAGACTCTGGCAGCAGACAGGATTATGGATCAGTACCGACTTGAACCTAGTTTTGATGACCTGACTCAAAGAAAACGCAAGGACAGTCTTTACGATGGTGGTGATGGTGAACTTTGATAGATCCTTTTCTATCTGATAACAGCAATGATTTGGTCAACTGTACACACCAAGAAAAGCTAAATACGGAAAGCAGTGTCTATCTTTCTGATGAGGTCCCCACAAAGGAGGGGACTGATATGGGAAAAAATACGACATACACACTAACAAACAACACTGCCAAAAAACAAAAAACATCAAAGAAAGAACGACTCCTTCGAAATCCTGACGTGAAGAGATGGTATGACAACACAGCAAGGTCGAGCGTCAACACTGCTGAAACAAGACTACGTAAACTCGGAAACTTCTGTGAAATCTACAGCATGACTCCGATGGAACTTATTCATCTAGGAATGAAGGACGTCAGGACAATCTCGGATATGTTACAGGACCACATAACCAGAATGGAAGAGGACGGAAAGGCACCACAGTACATCAAGGCCGTCATGACGTGCGTCAAGTCGTGGTTGAGACACTTCGATGTAGAAGTGAAAAGAAAGATGAAAATCGCCAACGCCGACAGTACGCCAACCCTCGAAAATGAAAGGGTTCCTGACGGAGCTGAAATGTCAGAGATACTCAACAGGGCTGATCTTCGCACTGGAACGGCGATATCTCTTATTGCCAAGGCTGGATTGAGACCCGAAGTTCTGGGAAACTACAACGGCACTGATGGTCTGACAATGAGGGATCTTCCCGACATAGTCATACAGCAGGGAACTGCAAGATGCCTTCGCACTCCGACAAGGATTGTGGTACGAAAGACACTTTCGAAGACAAAGCACCAATACTTTACGCTGCTCACAAACAGCGGAACAAAAAAACTCCTTGCGTATCTCAACGATAGATTGGCTAGGGGTGAAGCGTTGGGTTCTGACTCGCCTGTGATAGCACCAGACTCAATTTACAGAACATACCGTGGAAGAAACAGCGGAAAGAAATTCCTGCCTACAGCAAGAATACTCGACAGGATTCGAAAAACCATGCGACCTAGATTCCAGTGGAGACCATATGTCTTCAGGGCCTTCTTTGACACCCAACTGCTTATCGCAGAGTCTAGGGGTAGGGTCGCCCGCGACTTCAGAGTGTTCTGGATGGGGCACAAAGGCGGAATTGAGGGAAAGTACACAACGAACAAAGGACTTCTTCCGGAAGCACTCATCAACGAGATGAATGATGCATTCAAGAGATGTGAAGAATTCCTAGACCTCGAGCTGAGAGAAGAAGATCCGCTGTTAAAACAGAAAGAACAACTTCGCAATGAAATAGAAAAAGCCACACCTGAAAGGGTGCAAGAGATTCTCAGCTTGTTGGGAGTCTGCAATTCCTAATTCAGAGAGTGGCAACAAGCGAGGAAGCGGAAAATCTGATATCGGATGGATGGAAGTTCATCGGTGTACTACCTAACAGCAAAGTCGTTCTGGAAAAACTAAGTGACTCCAGTACACAGTGAGTAGGAAAACCTTCGGGCCCGTTTCTTTAGTGGTTCTTAAATTGGATTCCTACGTAATAGGAGTAAAAAATGACCATAAGCGAATCCGAACCAATGGGAATGTTCTTGTATGCTCTAAAGAGCCCAGTGTCCAAACAACGGTATCAAAAAAGGCTGGAAAATTTCTTTGATTTTCTGGAATTACAAGGCAGTACGGAAGATCAAGCAAAAACGCTCATTTTGCAAATCAAAGAGCATGGCCTTACATGGTTAACTGCCAAAACCATGAACTATCTCAATTATCATAAGGAGAGGGCAGAACGGGGCGAAATCTCTGACGCAACAGTCCGTAACTACTACAAACCACTAAAACTCTTTTTGGAAATGAATGATGTTACGTTGCAATGGAAAAAAATAACCCGTGGATTACCACGGGGACGAAGGTATGCGTCTGACCGAGCCCCAACAATAGACGAAATTCAAAAACTAGTAGAATATCCTGACCGTAGAATCCGAGCAATCGTCTTTACAATGTGCTCTAGCGGAATAAGACTTGGTGCATGGGATTATCTGAAATGGAAAGACATAACACCGATACAACAGAATGACAAAATCATAGCTGCAAAAATTGTGGTTTATTCTGGTGATTCTGAACAATACTTCTCATTCATTTCACCAGAAGCGTATTCTGAATTGAAAAAATGGATTGACTTTAGATCCGAATCTGGAGAAACAATCACTGATGACTCTTGGCTTATGCGCGATTTGTGGAATATTGAAAAGTTTGCACGTGGAATGGTGACTGCTTCAAAAAAACTAAAAGCATCAGGTGTCAAACGCCTGATTGAGCGGGCACTCAAGGCTCAGGGAATCAGAAAAACTCTTCCTACTGGCCAGAAAAGATACGAGTTTCAAGCTGATCATGGATTTAGAAAGTTCTTCAAAACCCACACCGAACAAGTCATGAAACCAATCAACGTTGAAGTTTTGATGGGTCATTCAACTGGCATATCTGACAGCTATTACAGGCCTAATGAAAATGAGTTATTGGTAGATTACCTAAAGGCAATTCCAGAGGTTACAATATCGTCTGAGCATCGTCAACAATTAAAGATAAGAAACCAAGACGAGATAATCTCCGAACTTGAAAGAAATCAGGCACAAATGACTCATCTCAAAGAAGGAGTAAATATTCTTGGAGCCCTATTAGCAGAACAACGAGTGAAAAACAACATTAGAAACGAACTTGAAAATCCGACACATCATCATACTGAAGAACAAATTCATAGTTTGAAAGAGTTTTGCAAATCTTCTTCTGTTTTTGAAGATTGGCAATCTCTTATAGAATGGTCAAAGAAAGGCTCCAAAGTATTTTCAAAGGATTAATTGTTATCAGATTTACCACAATATGTTAGACCTCACATGGCTTTGAACGGTGAAACGCCAGCAGACAAGGCAGGAATTAAGATTGAAGGACAAAACAAGTGGTTAACTTTAATTCAAAACGCAAGTAAGCAATAAATTATTTGGGTAAACTTTTTTCCCATTCTTTTATAACACTTTTTTCGATTTCTTTGTTTGTTCTTGGATCTCTCGGTAATCTTCTCTCATCTTTCCAATAATAATAACAATGAATAGCCAATTTTGTAAAATTTGTCATGTAATCGGGTTCACCATGCAATCGTTTATGATTTATCGCATAGAAAAGAATGAAATGTGATACAACTACAAGTTTCCCATACATATAGAAAAAATCCTTTCTTGGAATTAGTTTTCTATTTGCTAACAAACCAATTTCATCATAGTTTCTTGAGATTATGTTAACTGTGGGTTTGTAACCATCTATAATAAAACCCCCAGAATCATACAATCTATTTTCTTTATGTGCGGTAAACAGTATTTCTTGTGCGGCTTTATGATTACCTTTATGATTATCTTCATTTAACATTTCAAAAATATCAATCATGGCATTTCGATTGTGTTGTTTTCGTGAATACCAAATTGTAAAGAAACCAATTACAGCCGCTACAAGTGGAGCTGTCAAGATTAACCAATCCACATGAGATTGTCCTATGTTCACCGTACCCGTATTATTGATAATTTGAATTGGATCTACCATGAATAAAGAATAGAAACCTTGTTTAAAAGAACTATTTTATCAACCATTAAATTAACAAAACCCTTTATCAACCGACAGGTAACAGAACTTGTGGGTTCTAACGTTTTAATTCTTCGATAACTGGAATATCAACTTGTTTCTGTCCATGAGTATAATTCATTATCAATTTTACATTTGTAATATTATTTTCCAGTTTTAGTTCATTCCTTTTTAAAGTAAAACTAAGGTATTGTTTGATGCTACTATGTGGTGAAATCTGAAGAATCAAATCGTGATCAACAGGTATGTTATGTAACTTTCCATCATAATCAAATAAAATATTAATTGAATGAAAAGTTGTTCCATAAACGCCTTTATTGTCTATTCTAACTCTAATGGTAATCATATTGAAGGTCGGATCGGACGGAGTGTGAATATACCAATATGTATTTTCAATTGCAATTATAATACGAGGCTTCTCTCGCCATGTTTTATAGATGATAATGCCTAGACTGACAGTTCCAGTCAAAGCACCGATTATAGCAATTATGCTATTTTCTACCAATGGAAACATGATACAATGTTAGTTGATTAATTTTATTATAAACCACGAATCTTAGCATGAGGAATTTTCAATGCCAATCCCCCGACAAATTAGGGAAGTATCTTCACGTTGACCTCATGTCCCGATGGGTAACACGAATAACCGTGTCCCATAGAGGTAACAGAGCCCAAAATAGTAATAGATAATAGTTTGTAGCGTGATGAAATGTTTTTTAGTTTGTTTACTTGTCTTTTTCCAATCTCTTCCTCTTTTCCTCTAATTCATCCATCAATTCATCACCAAAGTCGAAGTCAACAGAACCATTAATTGCAAACTCAAGTGCAGCTTTAACAAAATCATTAATCGATTCTCCTAACAAATTACAACGTTCTCTTAATTCCTCATGAAGTTCTGTAGGTATGCGGGCAGATATCGTTCTAGACATTTGTTTACACCTGTTTACAATTAGAATCAAATGATTTAAGATTGGATAAGTGAGCGAGTCTATTTGGATCCGCAACACATACTATCTAAGTGAATCTGAGTGTGGACAGAAAGCGAATGGGGTTTGAGGATTTGAAAAGTATCACTGATGGAAAGATGATTGATTCTCTGCCTATTTCATTAAATTATATCGATGGTAACTAGGGATTTTATAGATTAGATTATTACTGTGAATTACTTTTTTCAATGTATCACGATAGGGAGTATCTGGATTATTGTATTTACCATATCGGCAGTATTACTTGCAAGTGTGATAATTACACCAGTTTATGCAACAAAAACCATTGAAGTCACAAAAGATGTGGATGTCAGAAAAGATCTCATGTCAAAAACTCTAACAGACCTTACAATCTACAAGAAAATTTTTCCAGATCTTATAAATGACATCAAGTTAGACCCAACCAACAAAAATCAGGCAAAGTTCATAGTTGGAGCGTCCGGTATAACTCGAGAGGCAGATGTCAAGTCCACCATATCATCTGATGGATCTTTTACAGTCGATATTGTTTCTGGTGAGTTGAAAGGCTCCAAGATAGTAACAACGTTAAAAGAGAGATATGGATTTGACGGAACTCCCAACGGCGGCACTACCGTAAAAACAAAACTGATTCTGGAATATGGCTTTTTAGTATCCCTTGTGATGCCTGATGATTCTACAATAGAAAACAACGTGGGGGATGGATTCTACAAGGTTGGACAATATGTAAAAGTTCAATATCCACAGAAAAAGCAACAGCTAGTCAATGTGGATTATAAGAAAAACACCACACCAAAACTAGAGGCTGCAAAAAAACTAGATCCACAAAAAGAAGCAAAAAAAATCCAATTAACTACGCAGACAAAACCCATACAAAAAGAAACTGCAAAAATTTTGGATTTTGAGAAAGAAGCAGTGAAACCTCAGCCAACTGTTCCAAAAATCCAAAGTATTCAAAAAATATCTGAACAAGCTAAAGTTGAAACTGTCAAACCTACACAAAAACAGCCATCTTTTATCGCCTTGGATCCTCTACCATCAACTGCCAAAATTGGTGATGTGATTGTCTTTTCTGGTCGATTGCATCTTTTGGACGCAAATCCAGAAGGTGCTACAATATACATCAAAGATGAGGATCCGTTTGGCGCTGATGATTTTATGGCTGGCGGCATTGTGGATTCTTCCGGCAGATTCAACATATCGTGGACTGTGAAAAACATGGATATTGATTCTGTAGCTGATATTTACGCCGTTTTTGAAGGTTCCGACATACATCCAAGATTGACAACATGCAGTGTTGATTGTACCAACACGATTCAGCTAGCCACACTCAGATAGGTTATGAGTGAAAATTACACATGCATTTGAGATGTTCTAGTTCATGTTCTAGTACGGTGAATCCATCTTCAGGGTCTTTTCCATAATTATTCATCGCATAATCGTAAATCTTGATAGTCTTTGATTCAAAATTAGTGCATCCTGCGGCAAGAATTTGTGTACCTACATCGCATGTTACTGGCTGATTATAGACTTGGATTTGCCACTGTTCTGAGCAGTCGTAAAATGGTGCTGTCTGAGTAAGACTGCAAATCATCATGATTTCAAGTAGCATTGGATATGATTTTATGATTTGGATAAAACAATCAGAACTAGAACAAAACTACTTCCGTGTGAATTTTTTATAACTTGAATACATCATTTACTCTCCAATAAATCCTACTCACGTAATTACTGTGGTTATGGCGAAGTTTTTACGCACGTTAGGGGGCGCTCCTTTTTTATTTATAATCAATGAACTCATTTGTCATTGAGTTCGAATCCAGATAGATTCGAACCAAGTCTGAAAATAACTCTCACAACAACTCTAGTCTGATAGGATTCGTACCTGGTAACAAATAACTTCCACGAAGACAGGGTTAAGGATTTTGGTTCAAATTTGACTGCCAGCGTATTATGTGAGGGATAATAGTTGGTGATTTTGCACGAAAATCCGGCTTTAATTATGTCCGTACTTTTTTTTTACTCAGAAATTTGAGGGGGGCTCAGTTAAGAAATTGATTTAACAAAGGACTAATACTATACTCCATTGGGCATTTTTGATAGGTTCAAGAATGATGATTCTAAGGCGTGGTTTGACAAAGGTAAGGAACTAGAACGACTAGCAAAGTATGAAGAAGCTGTTGCATGTTACACAAAAGCACTATCAATAGAACCAAACCATTCTGATGCATTAAACCACAAAGCTAAAGCACTTTCTAATCTTGGTAAATATGACGAATCCATCAAGTGTTACGATAAGTTAACCCGATTAACACCTAATGATGCAGGGGCATGGGCTAACAGAGCTAGCATTTTACTTAAACTTGATTTTCCCAGATATGACGAGGCGATGTTTTGTGTTGATGAATCACTCAAGTTAGAACCAAATAATTTTTTAGCTGAGTTTACCAAAGGTTGTGTGGAATTACGGCATAGGAAATTTGATGAAGCCATTTCAGCATTTGACAAAGCATTAGTAATTAATCCAAACAGTATTGATGCATTAGAGTGCAAAGCCTTTGTATCGTCCAATATTGGAAAACACGAAGAAGCCAAAAAGTGCTACGATAAGATTATAAAATTAAATCCTAAAGATGCCAAGAAATGGGCTGACAGAGCGGTTATTTTAATTAATCTTCAAAAATATGACGAGGCGATGTTTTGTGTTGAGGAATCACTCAAATTAGAACCAAATAATTTTTTAGCTGAGTTTACCAAAGGTAGTATACAATACAATCTTGGAAAATATGAAGAAGCCGAAAAATGTTTTGATAAGATAATAAAATTAAATCCTAAAGATACTACGGCATGGACTCATAAAGGCCGCACATTAAGAAAACTAGGCAAACTTGGTGAATCCATTCAATGCATTGATGAATCGCTCAAGTTAGAACCACTGCCAAATTTAATGAGGAATCGTCCTCCTGGTATGTTTAATAGTGGCACTATGATCTCATATGAAATCGGTCGCTCAATAGCGCATTTAGGAATCAACCGATATGAAGAAGCCAAAGAATGTTACAATGAGATAAACAAATTATGCCCTGATGATTATCAAGTCTGGGTTCGTTTAGGTCACATATTAAATCGCCTTGGTTATTTAGGAGAAGCCGACAAATGCTATAATGAAGTAAATAGACTAAATCCAGATTATTATCATGATCATATAAAGAAAAAAGATGATCCTTTAACTGTTTTAAAATTTAGATTCGCAAGTGGTGAAATCACTGAAGAAGAATATATTTTGATGAAAAAAAAATTAAAAGATTAGATTGCATTCAATTTTCTCTGCTTAGAAATACAACGTCTGATTATTCTTATCTCTTACACACACTTCTTTCAACCAGTTTTGATTGCCAGCTCTAGTCCTTGATTGCATCGGACCAGTTCTGGCTTTACGCCTAATTCCAGCTGCAGTTTTGGTGGCAAATATCAACTCCTTTTAATTATACAATAATAAAATAAGATTGCATCTGGAGCGTTTCAAAAAATAAGGCCAAACACACCAGCTTCCCCGGACAACACCTCAGTCATAACATGAAAATAACTTTATTAACATCATACTGAATCTATCCCCAGTGAACGGGCAGTAATGGAAGACCTAAGAATCAAGACAAGAGGACAGCTAGACACTCTTGAGAAAATCATGCTACGTATTCCCCTATATCATGGGTATAAAGAAAAAGAGCTACGCCGTGAATCTGACTCGCTTTTGCGTAATCACATCTATCAAAATCTGTTGGACGCAAAACAAAATTTGAAAAAAAAGCAAAGTCAACTGATTGAAAATAACCAGATGGATCTGGGAAAAAAAATAGATAAAATTATTGTGAGCTGCGATACTGTTGCAGAAAGAATTCATCATGCGGAAGGTGGGTATTCTGGATTTTGGGATGCCGTTAAGATTAAGGAAAAAGAGCTTGATATGTTGTATCAGTTTGATGTGGATATTTCAGCAATAGCGGATGAAACAAAAACACATTCTAATGAATTGCTTGCAGCGTCACACTCTGGGAAGGCGGAGGATCTATCGACCATAACTCAAAAAATTGATTTGTTAGATGAGAAAATCACAGCCAGAACAAACCTCTTAAATGGATATGGAGATACATAGCAATGGTTTTCGGGAGAAAAAAGTCTGACAATAAAGATGCCAAGCCTACCAGTACCCTTGCAGATGTAATCCAATGGACTGACTATTCTGGAAAAGAAAAAGACGTAGTATGGAAGCACCCTTCAAACCAAATAAGATGGGGTACAGCATTAATCGTACAGCAATATGAAGCGGCAGTATTTTTCAGAGACGGAAAAATATACGATGTTTTTGGACCTGGAAGACATGCCCTAACAACACCCAACATGCCGGTACTTACAAAAGCGTTTAACACATTATACCAGCAACCGCTTTTCCACTCTACAGTATATTTTGTCGCAATCAAGGAATTTGACGGACTGTTTGGCGGCAGGACTCAAACAAGAGAGCTCTTTCCGCTTTTGGCAAACGGGCAATACTGGTACAAAGTCTCAGATTCAACCCTCTTTGTAAATGAGGTGGTGGGAGGAAACCTGAACATCTCCCCTGAAGAAATATCGAAATTTCTTAAAGGATTCATATCTGAAAATCTGATGAAAGAGCTTGCTGCATATTCCCTTGAGACTGTTTTTACTGAAGGATTGGAGACTATCTCATTAAAGTTAAGAAATGCCATCTATGATAAATTCAAGCGGTTTGGCTTAGACCTGTTTGATCTTCGCTTCAATGCAATAGACACAGAAGATCAATACAGAGAATTGGCAGTAATGACAAAACAAGGGGTATCTGCTAGTGAAGTACTACGCATGTTTACAATGCGGGAATCGGCAAAAGAGCTTGGAAAATCAACTGGCGGTGCCGGAATGGGAGGTGCTTTTGTGATTCCACCACTGATTATGGATCAAAATCGACAACCTCAACAGTCCCAACAACAAATTCAGAAACAAGACGACGAAGCGCTTAAAATATTAAGAAACCGTTTTGCTAACGGTGAAATTGATGAAAATGAATACCTGAAGAAAAAACAAATACTTGAAAAATAGTCATGTCCTTTGTTTCAATACGATGTCCTAACTGTGCTGCAACGGAGTCAATTCCTGTTGGAGAGAATCAATACAAATGTAGGTACTGCGACAATACATTCAATTATGTTGATCAGAATGCACCCAAAGTAACCAAGAACATCACAGTACAAGAGTCAAATCACTGTCCGATTTGTGGAAGAGGTGTGACATCTGGGACGAGTAATCATTGTACGATCTGTGGAACAAGTGACTTTTGCAGTAATTGTGTTTCTGAAACGCCAGAGAAAAAACTTATGTGTAAAAATTGTATTACTACATCTTTAAATGATTGTATTAAATGCGGCAAATATTCAATAGGACGGTGTACTGGCTGCGTAAAACTACGTGAAAAAGATCCGTCTCATATTATTTCAAGATGTTGTTCAGAACATAGCTCAGATTATTTTATAGACCACGTTAAAGGTGGGGCGGGGTGGTATGTGTGCTCTAACTGCGGTATGGTATGTAAATATTGTCAGATTAAAGGACACTGGAGTGTAAAATGTAAATTTTGTGGTGATAAGCTGGTACATAGTAATTTTAATCCTAAATATCAGAACCTAAAGTTTTCAGATGAAACAACTCGGGCGTGGTTTATTCAATGGGGAATTATCTCCAACTCTTAACTACATCGGTAAATACAAGAAAGTATATTATAACAATCGATTTTTTATACGAAAGACTGGAACAAATGAAAAGATCTAATTGCAAATTAGTGCCGGATTGTTTAAGATGTGGCGATTATATTAAAAAATCATGTCTTTTGTTTCAATCCGTTGCCCAAACTGCGCTGCAACAGAGGACATACAGATTGGAGAGAATCAGTACCGGTGCAGATACTGTGATACCATATTCAACTATGTAGATCCAAATGCGCCAAAAATAACCAAGAACATTACAATACAAGAGTCAAATCACTGTTCGATTTGCGGTCGTGGTGTGACGTCTGGGACAAGCAACCGATGTGCAATCTGTGGCATAAGCAGTTTTTGTAGTAGTTGTACTTTTGAGAACCTTGAGAAAAAGCTAGTTTGTAAGAATTGTCTTGTTTCATCTTCAGATGATTGCCTCACATGTGGAAAATACTCAATACAAAAATGTGTTAGCTGTATAAAACTACATGAAACAGATCCATCCCATGTTATTAGTAGATCATGTAGGGAGCCAGAACATTTTTTAAATTATTTCCCAAAAACTTCTCACGGCTATTCATCAGTTGCATACTGTGGTAATTGTGGCTCTGATGTTAATCAACGAGTATGTAAGGAATGTATTGTTGGTAGTTTCTTACCAAAATGTAAATCTTGTAAAAAGCGCTTAACGTTTTTGCAGTGCAAAACTTCTGACCTGATAAAAGAATTGGAGAAATCGTAAAAATAGTCATGTCCTTTGTTTCAATTCGCTGCCCAAACTGCGCCGCATCTGAATCCATCAAAATTGATGAGAACCAATACCAGTGTAGGTGCTGTGACAATACATTCCATTATGCGAACCCTGATACACCAAAAAGAACTGTACAAGAGGTGCAATCGTATCATTGTCCAATTTGTGGCAGAGGAGTAACAGCAGGGACAAGCAACAAATGTACAATCTGTGGAACAAGTGATCTTTGTAGTAATTGTACTCTTGAAACGTCAGAAAAAAAACTCATATGTAAAAATTGTCTTGTATCTCAAGACTATTGTCTTACATGTGGCAAAGATACGACGTTTAGATGTCATAGCTGTGTAAAACTACATGAAAAAGATCCATCTCATGTTATTACAAGATTTTGTTCAGAACATATTGTGGAAAATGTTGTAGTTTATTCTAAGGCCAAATATTTTGGCTGGTCTTGCTCTCATTGTGGTGGCTTGATTTGTATAAATTGTCTTAATAGAGCAGGTTGGAAAAATAACTGTAAAAATTGTGGTAATAAAGTAAAAGAATTCATGTTGACCAAAGATAAGGATCTTAAAAATGAAAATAAGAGTTTTACCGAATGGTTTACCGAGTTATCGGAGTTAGCAAAATCTGCAGAAAACAAATTACAACGAAATAAATCAAATCCGTAACGAATTGGTTAAACAAGTTCTAAAACAGCTAATCCTAGTTTATCTACTCATGATCTATTTTGCAATAAAATCAATCTATAATATTGGATTATTGTCTCTGATCACCATTGCACTTGAAGACCAACCAACAAATGTGCAATTTTCACTTGTTTATTGTTTGATAATTGTGAACATAATCATGCATTTCTTTTTGATATATCAGTATATTTTTGCAAAGAGATATTCCCGTATGTTAACAATTGGCACGATAATCTACAACAACATTTTATCTTTTACTGTAACCGTGACATACGGTTCACTTTTAGGCACGATTCTCATCATCCCGTTTATCGCTATTCCATCTTTCATATTCCTAGTATTTGACGGAATTACCATTTATTGCATCAGCAGAAATTCTATAATCCAGCATTTCAAAAATTTCACCAAATAATTAGAAATCAAAATAGAATACGTGTGAATGAAATCACCAGTTTTTTATATGAATGGATGCACAAAAAATCATGCTTATACGAATAAACTTGCATTCAAATTTTTTATTCATTCTGGTTGGATTTGCTTTTTTGATAACAACTCAACTTGCATCCGCAGATCCACAAACAGGAATTGACCAGCAAAGTTCAGAGGAAAATTGTAAATCTGTTGAATTGAATTATACTATGGAAAATAGCCGCATATTGAGTACATGTTATGACAAAAATACAGTAAGTCTTACTGTCCAAATCGATACTGATTCAGAAGATCAGGTAATCATAGATGTTCCTAAGCGACTTGTATATTCTATTGACAGTTTGGACTGTGAAGAAGGACAGATGATCGTTCTAATGGATGGTGAGGTAATCAAACCAACCGTAATTTCATCAAAAGATATGAACAAAATAACAATGGATGTCCAAAAAGGCATTCATAAAATTGAATTTATTGGCACTGTAATTGTCCCCGATCCAAGCCCTGCAATGTATTGTGGAATAGTTATGGGATTGGAAACACAATATTTACCGCCAAAGATACAGCTAGAATTAGGCATGAAGCCTGAACTAGTCCGATGCAATCAAGGACTGGAGTTGGCAATCAAAACATCTGATGGAAATCCAATCTGTGTTACACCACCTACAAAATCAAAACTGATTGAAAGAAATTGGGCAAAAGAAAAATAATTTCATTGCCTTTAGATAAAATTAAACAAAATTGGTTTTTTTCAAACTAGGGTATTTTTTAATAACTTTTAGTTACTTGTATTCAATTTTATGTATGAAATGGGTCTGAAATTAAGATCAAAATACCAATTGAACCCATTACGGTCAGCATATTTATCAAAAATTAATAATCAGTACTACCTACACTAACTAGGATCTAATTTTCAAGATACCGCTAGCAACACGCAGGCTTTCGACTCAGCACCATGGATGTATTTGATGTGGTGACTCTGCGGATATAGTTGCGCTGATTCTCAGGCAATAGGCCTGCTATTGCATTGCTAGTTATGTCTGAATGTTTTGCCAGAAATCCGTCCAACGGTACTACATTAATCACGTTTTATTTTGCATTCGCTGCGGTTAGCTGAAATGACACAGAGCCCAATTCCAGTGAGCCATACCTGGCAGTTATCGTATACGTGCCTGCGGGCCAGTGGCTGCCGATTTTTAGTGGCATTTTGAAATTCCCGTCCTTTGTGACCCTGGCACTTTGTTCCTCGATGGCGTTGTCCGGCATTGTGATTTTTAGTGTCAGTGGAACCCCTTTTTGGTAGTTGCTAACTTGTCCAGACACAATTGCCTCTGTCTCGGCATATTTTGATACGAAAAACTCGCCAGAATTTAGCTGAAGCGTTCCCGCACTTGATGTTATGGCCGGTGGCGGTGTCTTGACTGTTTTTGATGCCTTTACTCCCTCATAGTCATAAATCGTAAATGTGTCAAGGCTTGCACCCATATCTTTACTGAGCTGCTCAAGCTCGGTAGGCGATGCGCTGACTATCTGCAATGACCACATGTCGTTGCCGTCGGGAATGTATGCAGTCATTTCTATTAGAATTGCCGTGCCCTGCTCTGACGGAACAGACGCTGAATAATATGCGCCGTATAACACATAGCCGTTTTTATGGGTGTCAGTAGATGTCGTTATCTCAGAGCAGGTAACTCCATTACTTGCTCCCGCCGAGCATGCATCGCTTATCTGTTTTTTCATTTTATCTAAAAACTGCTTTTCGTTCAGTCCCTTGTAATCTTGGTTGTTGGCTGAAAACCCTATGCCATAAATCGTGTTTTGTGATGGAGCAAAACTCACAATGGATACATAGTTTGAGTTTGGATCCTTTTGCAAGGTTTCTTGCATTTTCCAGTCTGATGGGTATTTTATTGAAAAGCCGTACTGCTTGTTCTCATATACAAGATATTTTGGAGTCTGAGAGGGTGTTTTTTGTTTTGGCGTTGTGGGCTCGGATACATCGGTCTTGCCATTTTTAAAATCAGAATGGGTTGCAGTTATCTTTAGGCTGAATTTCATGTTTTTGTAATAATCATAGAGCGGGCCATAGTCTTCGAGGACTGCATCGTAGACCGCCTTGTCTTTTGCTCCATCAAGGATGACGGACTTGAGATCAAGTGAGATGCTTGACGGAATCGTGGTCTGATCAAACGTTTTGACGCTGCCCTCTAGCGTGTGGACAAGGGTTGGCTCTATTGACTTGTTGAGAACAGTCTGCTGCTCTAGCAAATTGCGCCTGACGATGCCAATGTCGTAGCCTTTGGACTCTTTTGCCTGTTTTAGTGTGAACTCTGTTTTTCCTGGAAATACAGGGTCTACATACGAGACAATATCAAAAAGCGACAGAGGATCACTTAGCCTAGATCGAATGTCCTGCGTTGCAGTGAATTTTGTTCCATCTTTTGACTTCAGGTCCACAGATCTTGTCAGGGTGAATTCGCCTGACTTTGAATCAAACGACACAATGTTGTATTCTATTTGGCCTGAGACGCTC
>SCVO01000082.1 GCA_004322465.1 Candidatus Nitrosotenuis sp. | reverse complement strand
ACCCGAATCATACCAAGCTAGACCACGATCCCGCTGTGTGTGCAGCTTTTTCGCCCCAATTTAAGCGTCACATGATGATTTTAAATAATATGCAAAATCAGTCCAGCCATTGCAAATTGACGATTATATCAAGGCAGGCAAAATAGCGTCAGCAGTAAGAGAGGGTGCAAGAACCAAAAACTGGGTTGGAAAGACACTCTATGAAATATGCGAGACGGTTGAAAACGATATCAAGTCTCGCGGCGGAAAATGCGCCTTTCCGGTAAATACAAGTCTAAATGAGATTGCCGCACATTATACTGCAGAACCAAATGATCCAAAAGTCCTAACGGATACGGACCTAATCAAAATTGATCTCGGAGTACAGATAAACGGATTCATTGCAGATACTGCAGTAACTGTTTCCTATGATTCAGAATTTGACATATTGGTAAGGACTGCGGAAGAATCGCTGAAAAATGTAATGTCGATGGTAAAGGAAGGAGTAAAGTCAAGCGACATTGGAAGGATGATTGAAAAGACAGTAAAACAAAACGGGCTCCTTCCAATTGCAAATCTTAGCGGGCATTCACTTGAGCAGTACACAATTCACGCCGGAAAGTCCATTCCAAACATTTGGTCAATCGGCTCATTTACCCTCTCGGCAAAAGAAACGTATGCCTGCGAGCCGTTCGTTACAACGTCAAAGGGCTTGGGCTTTGTCAGGGAGGGCAAGATAAGAAACATCTTCGGCCTAGTGTCAAGGAAGAAAACTAAAAATGAGAAAGCAAACAAATTGCTCGATCACATCTGGGAAAACTTCAACATGCTCCCATTCGCACTAAGATGGATTACAAAGGAACTGGATGAAAAAGAGACGAGGCCGCTGCTCGACGAGCTTATCAAAAACAAGGTAGTGCGCGCATATCCGATATTAATTGAGGCAAACGAACAACGGGTTGCACAGGCAGAGCACACATTCATCCCGACTCCGACAGGCGCAATAGTAACTACTCTATAGGCTCGCCAAAAATCTTTGCAATATTCATCGGAACATTGCAGGAAGTGCATTTTGATGATTTTATGAAAAGACAGTCGCCTTGCTTGAATTTTCTTTTTGATTCTTTTTTGCACATCGGGCATTTTTCCAGAGTGTATGCAACCAGCTGTTTTTCTTTTTTTGAAAAGATCATTGCGGCACCCCTAACGTATTTCCTACACCTACAATCAGGGCACTTTGATTGGGTTTGGTATTTTCAAGCACGATTCTATATACCTGAGATTCCACGTCATCTGCTTTGTCGGCTATCTGTTTTGTCATCAATGTTATCGCTTCTTTGATTGATTGTTTTATCACAACAGAGTAAATCGGAATGTTATTTTTTGTTGCGATTTCCTCGATTTGGAACCTATCGGTTCCGATTCCCCCGACTGCAGCTCCAAACCCTTGCGCCACAGAGCCAGAATCCTCACCCTCAAGCTTCAACGCGGCATCAATCATCACAATTATGTCAGGCTTGTTTTCCAAAACTAGGATTTCTACTGCGTCTCCCGGCCTTCCAACGGTCGCAATCGGACCTTCTGCCTTTAATAGGTATAATTTCCGTTGCTCGAATTCTTTTTCCGAGCACACGGTCTCAAAGGTAATCGGTTTTTTCTCCGTTCCAAGCATCATTTTTCCAACCACCATCGGGCCAATTCCGTCTCCGATTGGCTGTCCTTGTTTTAATGCAGGCACCGCATCCCTGAGCGCGCCTGCCTGTTCCATTATAAACGGCATCATCATTTGGAGCGGAAGGATTAGTGGGAAATTATTCTGTCTTTTCGCAGTGAGGAAGAGGTGTCGGACCATCTTGTGCAAAAGATTGAGCGAGGTTGCAACCTCAAGCATGTTCTGTACTTTGCTGACCTCAAGCGAATCCATGTTTGCGGAGAGTGACTTTACTTGTTGCCGCGTATAATCCTCCCGAGATCTTAGGAGATGCTTTATCTTTGGAATTATTCCGTTTGGATCAAAGTCAACTGGCATTATGGTAAAGTATTCCAAGAATAGATCCACTTTCTTTGCAGCATCTGGGAAGGCCTTTAGATTTTTTTCAAGATATTCAAGTAGTTCTTTTTTGGAGTCTTCTTTGTATTTTACAAGTTTTTCAATATTTTTGTTGATTTCCCCAGATGTAATCTGAAGCTGAATTCGCTGCCCATAAAACATGAAGACCACAATCGGAATTATCCATACAAGCCACATTATCGGATTGGAGTTGTCTGTTGAGCTAAACAACTTGTCAGGATTAATGTCAGTAAAATTCAATTCAATCAAACAATCGGTTTTACCAAATTAAATGATTTGTATGATGGAACGAGCAGTTATCGAAATTTCAAAGAAATTGTCTGCGGGGTAAACAATTAGAAAGTGCTCTTTATATAGCCAAGCTAATTCAAGTGGTAACGTATGCCCCAAACAAAGCCAATAGTAAGTATTGAGAATGTGGTTGCTTCTGCTTCAGTAGATCAAAA
>SCVO01000081.1 GCA_004322465.1 Candidatus Nitrosotenuis sp. | reverse complement strand
CGCATACGCCTAAGACAAAACCTGTTGCCGCCCTAGCTCAGCGTGGTAGAGCGCCTGACTGTTAATCAGGGGGTCGTCAGTTCAAGTCTGACGGGCGGCGCATAATCTTTCTAAACTCGAATTCTGAAACATTTGTTTTTGCATGTTGCAATTCACGGTGTGATGGTTTGACAGATTAATTTTCAAATATTTCTAAATTCGAATTTAGAAATATAGATCGATGCAACCATTTGGTTTACTCTATTAGACCGTCTGGATCTAATATATGATCGCACATTATGGATAATGCAGGAGATTTACAGTGGCCAGAATTAAAAGGGCCAACAGATATTGTGTTGACTGTGGGGCAAGACTGGTGTATTACCCCCGTCTTTCGAACCCAAAAGCACCAAACGAGCACCGAGTCTTAGTATATGGGTGCCCGGACTGCACCGTGGACTTTGAAAAGCCAAAGCTTTTCTCAATTAGGCGAAACCAAGTCGATGACCCGCTGGAAACTGTGGAAATAGAAATAGTCGAGGCCAGAAAAATTCTAGAAAAAACATCTGCTGCATAGATCGTGTGTCATCTGGTCTGATAGAACTTTTTATCCAACCCTGCCAAGAATTCTACGTGGAAGACGTCAAAAGTACTTGGGGAAACAGATTCATTATTGCCGCAATACTCCAAGGCGGAATCGTAACTATTATGGCCCTAAGTATGGTTGGCGCTCAGGCCGTTTTTACCAAAGTCAACATGATTCAGTTCCTGTCCTTGTCTTTTGAGGGACCTGCAAAATGGGTCTTTTTGGGACTGATGTTCTACCTGATACTGATCGTTGCAATAGCAGTAACTGCCGTGTTTTACAGTCATTTGGAGATTAATCTAAAGCGACGTTTTTCCGGAAAATCCAAGATTTTAGCTTGGATTCACCTAATAGGAATGAATGTGGGTGGAACCGGCACCACTCTGCTCATGATATTTGCAGGACTTAGCGGTTCTGGAGTGATGGACTTGTTTACAACAGGAGAAATAGGTAAATCCAATTTTGCAGTGATGGACTCATTTATTCCCCCAATTGGGCTGTTCATAGGACTTCTTGCCATTGGCGTAATGTGCGGAGGCTTGACGTATACCATGGCGTATCTGAGAAAACCGTCCTCAATCCAATAAAAAACCCAATTTTCCTTTCGTACCACAACCAGTTTGGTCTAGTTTTATCGAAAAAGACCCACCCTTTTGCCGCAAACTAGGGCAAAAGATTTTGGAATTTGCGCATAAAGTGGGAATCTCTGCTTGGCGCGGTTTGTGCCAAAAACCGCAAAAAATCAGAAAACTATTGTTGATTTTTTACCCAAAACTCTGTTTTTGCCGGGGTTTAGCTTTTGTTCGGGAGAATAATAGTTTGGGCACCTTTACCTGGGTGATGGGGATGTTTTGGCACTTGCCTGCACTGGTTACGAACAAGTGTTAAACCCCCCTGGAAAACAGGTGATCCTGAAAAAATCACCACATTCGTAATTGAGGGTTGCATGTGTGGGGGTTTAGCTTTTACGAACAAATCAAAATATCTGATAAAAAATTCAAAATACTTCAAATTAACGGATGATGTGATTTGTAATGATGGCAAGGCAGTCAAAAAATCAGAAAATAAGAATTGCCCCAAAAAAAGAATATGATAATTTTAGAAAATACTTTGCCTTTTCCTGTGTCGACTTGGTAATATTTGACGGAAAATCCGTGCTGCTGACAATGCGCACTAGGGATCCATACAAGGGATACTGGCACCTGCCTGGAAGCATGGTGCACAAAGATGAAAAAATAACCGACGCCGTGAAGCGTTCAGCAAAAGAAGAGCTTAACCTTGACGTAAGGGTGGTGAAATCTCTTGGATTCTATGAAAGTCTGAATAAATATCGACACGATATTTCACATGGTTTTGTGGTATCCGTTGCAGGCGGAACGATGAGGACTGACTATCAAAGCAGTGATTTGAGATTCTTTGAGCGCCTGCCAAGACAACTAATCCCGCACCACCGAAAAATGATAACTGACGCATTAAAGTCGCACTTGTCCTTGACGCGAATCTGAATATTTCACGCCTAAATATTAGATGTTTCTAATTTCGAATTTTGAAATATTTGAAAAAGATCAGTTAATTAATAAGAATTTTAAAGAATTCGCATGGCCGCAAAAGCAGTTAGCTTAGTAGTTGTAACAATTTTGTTGTCTGCAGTAATCGTAGGTGCTATGAGCGCTCATGATGCAGAGGCAAAGTCTGCAAAACAATCCCCATCACACAAGTTCAGCAAGTGGATAAAGAAAGTGTGTGGTGACGAATTATGTCCTGGCACTCCATATTCCAAAGTAAAACAAAAAATTGGAACCAGCTCACCAAATAGGTAGACATAATTCAAAACCTATATTTCTAAATTCGAATTTTGAACTAAAAAAGAATAGTTACTTTAATTAATGCTGGGAATGTAGGTTAGCCATGATGCGACTGGCTGCCCTTGTAGTTATTGCAACCTTGCTATCCATGGCTGTGATAAGCGCAATTGACGCAAAGCATTCTGCAGAGGCAATGAAAGCCACTAGCAAGACAAAGAATCTTCGACACAAAACCGCGCACTATATGGGAAATTCCGTATGTGGTGACGAATTATGTCCTGGCCACTCTTACTTCAAGTGGAACATGAAATACCGAACTTTCACATCTCCATACAATACCTATGAACACCAAGCACTTATGAAAGTAAAAAGCGCACAATAACTCGATTTTTAAAATAAATTAAAAAAGTGGAGGGCTAGATTGCTACCTCTGTGGTAACTAATTTGCTCCTCTACTAATCTGACCTTTTCTTAGTCCGGTTGAGGCATCTTTGATGTTGGTGCACAACTCGTCCCCGCATACCTTAGAATATTCTCGGTGTCTGTTTGGCTTACCGACGATATCTTTTAGGTATGAGCCTTTTGCCTTTATGGCGTGGGCATTTGGTACCATTTCGTATGTAGTTGCAATCATTCCGAATAGTAATACTCCTACGGACAAAATTGCAGCAAACATTGTCTTATTCATGGTGATTCCGAGCAAAATCTGGGTATTAAACTAATCTCATTAGTTGTTTCATGAGGCAAGAATGATCTTTCCAAGTTTTACGGATCTTGGATCTGCGCACTATCTTCTGATCTGCATGGTTGGATAGTCTTGGTTTTGGTTATTGCCATTGTGAGGGCACTCCTTGGAAGAAGTCCTCGAGATTTATGCTAGTGTGCTTTATTTTGACGCCATTATGGAGTCAAGGGCTTTTGTCAATTTCTCAAAGCCATACTTGTTGATCATTGCGGACAATTCTCGAGTTATCAGTGCAGACTCTACGTCGCTGGCTGCCTGATTATTTCTGATTTGAAACTCTTTATCCTCAACGGCGGTGCCCACTTTGAACATGTTCATCTCTTCCTCATACTTTTTTTGGGCCTCCTTGATCTTTTCAATCTGTGATACTTTTTTCTGTAATTGAGCATTAACCAGTTTTACGAATTGATTTGCATTCCTTGTGTCTTGTCCTGCTTCAATAAACTGCTCCTTGACTCGCTCCGAACGATCCCTTGTATCAAGCTCCTCTCTGAAGAACAGTTTTCTTGTTCCCCCGCTTTCTATGATATCCTCTAAACTGTCATTACTGATATTCTTCTCTTCCTTTACGTCTCTTTTCGCTATGTGTTTCTCTACCATTGGTTTCTTTAAAATCGTGTGCGTAATATCCTGTATTTTGTTTTAATTGAACAAACAGTATGACAGAACCACCGAATTTGCCAAAGTCAAGCTTAAAGTTTCAGCGTAATCATGCTTAATTCATACTGTTGATTTTTTCCTATTCCACGCGACAAACCCTATGACCACCGCCAAAATAGGAATGCCAATTACAGAAACCAGAAGAAAGTTTTGATAATCTCTGACTCCGTGAATGTCATCTGTTAATTGTGAAATATTAGATCCAGCATAAAGGCCCGTAGTGTCCTCAATCAAATCCCCGTTTATGTGTATGATGTAAATTTGTCTGAAATGCCCGATTGATGAATTTTCATAATAATCAAAAGAGATCATCGCACCCATTGGTGGGGGAAACGAGTCTCTTCCAGACACATAGGATGATACCTTCAGCGTTGACTTGATTCCGTTTTTAACAAACTCTGGAATGGTCTGTGCATATTGTTCAGAAGATTTCTGTGCAAAATTATTCCAATCTAATTTTACACCGTTTAACCCGACCCATTGTTTTTCACTAAACCCGCGTTCCCGAAAATCGCAGAGATTACTTAATAGTCGTTCATCGGTCGACATTGAATCCCAACGTATCAAATTGTAGTTTTTACAAAAATCCAAAAATTGAGAATAACTCATATCTGAAAAAGACCGATCTGCAAATGCATACTCATAAATAAAAAAATAAAATGAAAGAATAACTCCAGCTAAAAAAACAAACGAGAAAAGATTCATGATTATATCCGATACTGATTCAAGATTCTTAAATCGTGCTACAAAATCTTTCTCAAGAAAACCTTGTTTTCAAATTCAATATTTTGTTAAATCTAATTCATCACGACTCTATTAAGAAATGCGCACCTGCATATTCTGTGGATGACTTTGAGATAAGGCTGCAAATCCCAAAAAGGTTCACCGATGCGCAGTTACGCACACTGGAAGATTATTTCAGGGAGATGCCTGCTGAGGAAATTCTGACGGGATTAAAGTTTGCAAAAAACAGATGGTCTGCAAAAGATGCCGGAGTTCTAAAGGTGGGACGAAAAAGCATCATACAAAAAGAAGTCCACTCCGTCACAAACGAGCAGGCGCAGTGGAGGCTAAAGAACTGGAAAATGATGATTTCTAACTATAGGCGACGCGGCTACAGCTATCCGACGATCTCTAGAATAAAGAAAATTCTGATTGAAAAAAGCAAGAAAAAATCTAAATGAGCGATTCCCTTTTCTGCAGAACTCCGGTTGGAATTCCAGTTGGAGGCTCTGGGATGCTTGCTCTTGTCTGACCCTCGATTACCGCCTGTGCTTCTTCAAGAATTGCAAGCGTGTCTGAGCTTGAACTGTACGTTGTAACTGAAGTGTCCGACGAATTCATCGATGATCCTGTCAGCACATCTCCTAGTATCTGGGAGAGGTTTTGCATGGATGATGTTGCCTCTGGCATTATTCCGCTCAGCGATGCGCCCAGTCCCTTGATTACGGACATGCATGGGCTCAATGTTACCACGATATCTCCTAGTTCTGATACTGTGTTTAGTCTAAGTTGAATCTGCTCTAGTGCAAGTTTTGCGCCGTTTACCATGTTGTGCATTTTTCGTATCTCAAGTAACTCTGTGGCGTATGCCTTGGCATAGTGCGAGTTGTTGGCTTTTTGTGCGCTGATTATTTTATTAAAAATATAGTCGTTTTTCTGCTTTATTTTTGATGCGATTCCGTCAAGTTTTACTATCTGAAGCTGGAGGTTTTTCTGCGCAACGTCTATTTTGTTTTTGAGTGGTACGTCTGGCTTTACTCTGTCTAGGATTTTTTGTGAGAGGTTGTCCCCGTGTCCAAAATCATTCCACTTGTCGCTTAATGATCCCATTTTCCATTATTGGTAAAAAAATTGATTTTAAACAAGTTTGTAACCGCGACACCTGTCACTCTGGTTACAACATCATCCGGTTACACTCTAGCCGAAGGTAAACGTGTAGATCTCAAAGCCCGGCTTGCTTACCAGAATCTCCACTGTGTGGCTGCCCGGCTCTTTTGTCTTGACCAGATTGTACAGCCGTGACTCTGACGTGTGGACGACACCGTTCTTGACATCTTCCCCGGAGTCTTGTTGCGAAATTGGCTTTCCGTCAAGCAGTACGGTCAGGTCTGACTCTCCGGATGCCACAATGTTTACGTCCTTTGCAAAGTACGGAAGCTTGATTTTTCCAGAGTCCGATACAAGGCTCATTCTGTCTGAAATATTTTTCCAAGTTCCGTCCAAGTAAAAGTGATCATTTTGTAATTGCGCTGGACTGGAATATGCCACATCACTGTCTGGGTGGAATCCCTCTGAATTTCCTAACTGATCTCTTCCGTATACAAAGTCATACCCAAAGTATAGCTCCGGGGTCCTAGCACCGTTTCTTGACTCCTCGATGTTTACAAGCGGTTGCGCTGTAGCAACATTGAGCCCAAGCCTTGTGGCACGTTCACTTAGGAGATCCTGAATTACTTTTTCGGTTTCCGCGTATCCTCCCTCCCCTATGTGATCATACCTGATGTATCCCTCGTCGTCGGCGATGTATTTTCTTGGCCAATAATTATTTCCAAATGCATTCCAGATCTGCTTGTCGTTGTCAAGCACAACTGGATACGTAATTCCAAATTTTTCAGTTGCCTGCTTTACATTGTTGATGTCTTTTTCAAACTCAAACTCTGGCGAATGAATCCCGACTATGACCAGTCCTTTGTCGGAGTATTTTTCATTCCATGCTGTGATGTATGGGAGGGTTCTCTGGCAGTTTATGCAGCTGTAAGTCCAAATGTCGTACAGTACGACTTTTCCTTTTATTTGGTTTTTGAGTTGGTCTGCATCCGTGTTGATGTATCCGGCAATCCCTCTGAGTTCTGGGGCTTTTTCGAATTTGCTTTTATCCATTGATTGCATCTGAGCACTCTTGTCGGAATTTGCGCTGCTTGGTGCCTCCAGAGAGGTAAAGTAGGCACTGAGCCCGCCTATTGCAGCTGCGATTATTACCACCATGACTATTGCGGATTTGATTTCTGGCCTCATTTTCTTACCCTAACAGCAAATTGTTCAATATTGGAAAGCTTGCAATTGCGGCAAGCTGGTTTGTCAAGACCAGCACGCCAAGTATTATGATGAAGCTGCCCATGATTATGGAATAATACTTGAGATGCCTGCTCAGTGCCCGAGTGAGTCTTGTGAACCTTGAAAAGAACACGCCCATCAAAATGAACGGAATCCCAAGTCCTAAGGAATATGCGAGAAGTAAAGTAAATGCCTGTCCTGGAGTGGTGGCTGCCAAAGTCAGAACGCTTCCGAGGATTGGACCGATGCATGGAGTCCAGCATGTGGCAAACGCAAGCCCGAAAACAAACGAGAGTGGGTAGCTTGCCTTGCCTCCTTTTGGCAGAAACTTTTTTTCAAAATTAAGCTTGTTGATTCTAGTCGACAATAACATGAATGCGCCAAATCCGATTATGATGATCCCGCCAACTTGGTTTAATCCTGACGTAAGACTGGATGCCGCACTTGAAAGGACGCTGTTTAACACGACGCCAAAAATAGAAAACACTACTGAGAACCCAAGAACAAAGAATACGGTGTTTAGCAAGACGTTTAGTCTGTTTGCAACTGTGATGACCCCGTTGTTTTTCTGAAGATCAGTAATCGTCGTTCCGGAGATGTATGCCAAAAATGCGGGTATTACTGGCAGTATGCAAGGTGCAAGAAATGAGCCAAGGCCCGACACTGCAGCTATTGCAACTGTTATCTCCGACATCATTCACATAGGTTTGATTTTTTTATTAAAGCGTTCTTCCAAATCTTGTCCAATTTGCCAGATATTGCTTTTTATCTAGCCATATCCAGTGACAACCATGAACAAAAGATTCCTCGCTCTTGGAATTGCATTTGGAATAATAATTGCGATTGCAGTCTATCTTGGCTCGCCCATGTTTTTGGGCTGGGACATGCACCGATAACACTATAAAATCTTAAACTTTCTTCCAGCCTTCTCAAAAACTGACAGCGCGTGCGCTACCTGCTTTTGTGAAATCCACGCCGTAACAGAAACTCTGATCCTTGCGCTGTTTTTTGGAACCGTCGGGTAGCGTATTGGCTGGGCAAACACTCCGTTATCAAATAGGTATCTTCCAAAGTCGAGTGTCTTTTTCTCGTTTCCAATTATGATTGGGATGATGTGCGTTGGAGACTTTATGTCGTAGCCCATTTCCTTTAGTCCTGATGATAGCGATGCTGTGTTTTTTCTGAGCGCTTCTTGGCGCGTTTTTCTATTCTGCTCAATTCTCTCAAGTGACATCTTGACAAGAAATGTTGGAAGCGCAGATGTATAGATGAATGATTTTGAGCGGTTTATGCACAGATCAATGACTGAATCCTGCGCCGCAACATATCCGCCAAAGGAGCCAAGCGCCTTGCTGAGGCTGCTTACATATGCGTCTATTTTTTTCTCCACGCCGAAAAGATTCGCGGTTCCTTTGCCGTCGTCACCAACTGCGAAATCACCATGCGCATCATCCAAAATTAGAATCGCGTTGTTTTTTTCAGTAACCTCTGTCATCTCTTTTAGCCTTGCAAAGTCCCCATCCATGCTGAAGACCCCCTCGGTGATTACGAATTTTCGCATTTTGCCATGTTTGATTTTTTTTGCCAAATCCTCAATGTCATTGTGTCTGTAAACTTGCACTCTTGCACCTGTAATCTTGCACGCGTCAATTATGCTGGCGTGATTAAGCTCGTCGCTCAGTATTAGATCTTTTTTCCCAACCAACGCGGAGATGACGCCCAAGTTTGCCATGTATCCTGTTGGAAATACAAGCGATGCCTCTTGTGACTTGTGACTCGCTAGTTTTTTTTCCAATTTCTTAAACGAGACATCGTTCCCAGAGACCAGTCGCGAGCTTGACTGCATCTGGCTAGTTGTGCTTTTCTTTACTTCTAGTCCGAGGTAATCGTTTGAGCAGAGGTTGATGAGTTTTTTTGTCCCAATCGTTATGTGTGATCCGCTGACATGGCCGTAGCGTAAATTCCTGTACAGGTCTTCTTTCCTGATTTCTCCTAAGAGTCTGTCTACAAATTCGAGTTTAGGCTTCAAGATTTATTTTTTTAATCATTTCCAAGTCTTTTTTCATCTCGTTTCCGTCCATGGTCAGGTATCCCGAACTGATGATGCCATTTGCCCCGCTCAGGAGCAGTTCCTCGCCGCTGTCTTTGAGGTGAACCTCGCGGCCCCCGGAAATTTTGATTATTGCTTTTGGTAGTGCGAATCTTGTGACTGCAAACATGCGCAGTATTTCTTCAAACGGCAGCGGAGTTTGCAACTCCAGCGGAGTTCCGGGCATGGCAACTAGCAAGTTTATTGTGACTTCTTCTGGGCGCATCTTTGCCAGATCCAAAATCAGTTCTAGTCTCTGGCTGCGTGTTTCTCCCATTCCTATTATTCCGCCGGTGCATAATTCCAGCCCTGCCTGTCGAGCTATTGTGAGGGTGTCGATTCTGTCCTGATATGTGTGGGTTGTGCAAATCTGAGGAAACTTTGATCTTGCAGTCTCCAAATTGTGGTTGTATCTGCGCACTCCTAGGGCTTTTAGTTTTCTTGCTTGGCTCATCGTAAGAAATCCCAAACTGCACTCTATGCTGATGCCTACTTGGTAGTTGATCTGCTCAATTATGTCGCAAACCTTTTGAAAGTCTGAATCTGACGGCTCTCGCCAGGCTGCTACCAGGCAGTATGACTCTGCGCCCTCGTCAAGCGCTTTTTTTGCCTTTTCGACTATTTCCTCTGCTGGGAGTAGTTGGTAGCTGTCAATCCCAGTGTTGAAAAATGCCGACTGGCCGCAGAACGAACAGTCCTCACTGCAATAATTTTTCTTAATGTTTGCAAGCTGCTCTACGTCCACCCTGTCGCCCCCAAACCTGCGCGTTATTTTGTTTGCAGCATCTGAGAGTGTTTTTAGTTCTGATTCTGGCGTGTTGATTAGTCCTTGTAGGTCTGCCTCTGAAAGGCTGACGCCGTCTAGGACCTTTTGTTGACAATCAAAAATTAATTGATGATCGGGAATCATCAAACATTAGCAATTTTTCACGGTTAATTAAGATTTCAGCTGTTAACTGGCTACCCTGCATGCCAGTTTACAATTACTCTGTAACGTTTTTGATGGTGCGTATTGTGCCGTCTATTAGGTAGTTTAGCTCTGATTCTGAAATCGCAAGCGGTGGGACAAGCATGACTATGTTCCCAAGGGTTCTAAGGTATATGCCGTTCTTCTTAGCCTCGTCAAAAATCACCTTGTTTGTGGATTTTTTAAAGGAAATTGGGGTCTTTTTGCGCCTGTCGCGCACCAGTTCGATTCCCATGAGCATTCCCTTGTGCCGTATGTCTCCTACTGCTTTTAGGTCCATGATTTCCTGCGTTCTTTTTTCGAAAACCTTGGATGTTTTTTGTATTTTTTTAATCAGGTTTGTTTTTTTATACAGGTCCAAGTTTTCGTTTGCCACTGCGCATGATAACGGGTTTCCAGTGAACGTGTGCCCGTGGTAGATGTGCCGCATGTCTGAATACTTTCCCAAAAATGAATCGTAGATGTTTTTTGACGCAAGCGTTGCGGCCATTGTTATGTATCCGCCGGTTAGCATTTTTCCATAGGATACGATGTCAGGCCTGCTATTCTGAGATACGTATTCCACAAGTGATCCTAGTCTTCCAAAGCCTGTTGCGATTTCGTCCAGTATGAGCAAGACTCCGTGCTTTTTGCACAGGCTGCTTATCTTGCCTTGGAATCCATCCTGGTAAATGTTGACGCCGCCTGCCATCTGCGCTCCGCTTTCCATGACAAACGCTGCAATTTTGTCATTGTTTGAAAATAATTTCTCGATTTTTCCTAAACACTGATTTTGATGTTCCGCAGGCGTTGTGTTGTTGGGAAGCCTGTAGCTGTTTGCAAAGGGAATCTGAATTGTTTTGTACAACTGGTCTTTGAACTTTGAGAAAAATCCAGGAACGTATCCTACTGACATTGCGCCAAATGTGTCGCCGTGGTATCCGTTTTGGAGTGTCGCAAACTGGGACTTGGCTTTTTCGCCCTTGTTCTGCCAGTACTGTAATGCTATTTTGAATGAAACTTCCATTGCCGTGGAGCCGTCGTCTGAATAAAACACCTTGTGCATGTGCGGGGAAATATTGACCAATTTTTTGGCAAGCAGTTCCGCCTGGTCGTTTGTGAGATTAAACAGGGATGAATGCGCTATTTTTTCTGACTGTTTTTTTATTGCGTAAATTAGCTCTTTTTTTGAATGCCCCCATACGTTGCACCACATGCTTGCCACCCCGTCAAGCATCTTGTTTCCGTTCGAGTCCACGAGCCACATTCCTTGGCCCTTTACAATCTTGGTAAATGAGTCCCATTCGGACATCTGCGTATATGGGTGCCAAACAGAGCTCTGCGGTTTCACCACCTGTATGGCTGGATTTCGTTTTAATAATCACGCGGTGAAAAGGTTAATCAATCAACTATCTGGGTTTTTTTTATTGAAATCGTACTTTATCACGGGAACTGACACTGGCGTTGGAAAAACCTGTTTTACTGCAGGCCTTGCACTGGCAATGAAGGCTGCTGGAATCAACGTTGGTGTGATGAAACCGTTTGCAACCGGGATTCCGCAAAAAACTGGCTATCAATCCGAGGACGTGGCCATTCTGGCTAGTGCGTCTGGCGCTAAAGACGCTGAAAGTCTGATGAATCCGTATTTTTTCCCAATTCCTGCCTCGCCATACATGGCGGCAAACAAGCTGAACGTTGCAATTGACATCAGAGTAGTGCTGGATGGATTTGAAAAACTGCAGTCCCTTCACGACGTGGTGTTAGTCGAGGGAATTGGCGGGATCATGACGCCGATTCTCAAGGATTACTGTGTCGCTGACCTGATCAAGGACATGAACCTTGAAGCCTTGGTGGTTGCAGGATCACGGATTGGGACCGTAAACCACACTCTTCTGACATGCGATGCCTGCAAAAAATATGGAATCAAGGCAAAAGGAATAATCATAAACAATCCTGATTCTGCGGGCTATTCGGCGGACGATCTAAGGGCTGATCTGACTAATCTTAGCGGGCTGGACGTTCTTTGCTCGATTCCGCACCTGGGCAAGTGCGACGCAAACGAAGTCTCCAAATTCCTACTGCAAAGCAACCTGCTATCTGCACTCTGACTCACACTTTGAAAATTTTAAATTTTGACTGCGTTTTCGTGGATATGAAAACGCCGATGTCGTTCATTATGTTGGAAAATGAGCAGCCCCTGTTAATTTCATATGTTTTGTACTGAAGACCTAGACTTGTTTTTTGAACAAGCCAGATGTTTTCCTTTATTGGCTGTACTTCCTCTATCTTCCTTAGTGACTCAAGTATGGCACTGACGTCGTCTGTCTTTGGGAAAAATACGACCAGTGCATCCTTTGGGGATGAGACGAGCGTTCGCACGTCTGGAATTATGATGTCTAGTTCCGCTGTTCCACGCGTTACCTTTCTCTGACTTTGGATAAGCGCGTTTGTCAGTAAATAATGCATGAGGGACTCCGCAAAAGCCTCAAAATTCTCATGCTGGTTTCCGTGCAACTTGGCAATCTCTGAATGGCAATTGGCCACCATCTCTTTTATCAGTCCTACCGTGTTGTTCTTTGAAATCTCCACCTGAATTCTCTGCTCTGATATTGCGTTTATCTGCCCATACAGAATTTCTTTGATTGGGGATGCCTCACTCATAGTTTCATTCATGATTTGTAACATTTCTTGCTTTGGGTCTGCATGAAATTGTGGCTAATTTTACTAGCTGTGCCCAAGAATGCAGTTTAGATGTTTCTCGAAATCGCTAAATCATCCGTATAATTCTGAAAACTAGTGAAAAACGCCCAATGTAAGCGATGTCTGAACAAGTTTGACGAAAAGGAAATTTACACGATTCAGCAGTTTCAATACAGAAAATCGCCGTCATACGAATGGACAAAAGAATTCTTTGACATTCTGAAAATTGACGAGTGGGAGTCCTTTTGCGAGGCCTGCCTTCTTTACTATGGCAAGATATCAAGCGATGTCTGGCTGAAATACTGTAAAAACTGAACCTGCATACTTTGCTCAAAAATCACGCCGGGACTGGCTGGCTGGCGAGTTTTTTAATTTCGTTTATCACATCGTCTAAATCATAGGGCTTGTACATCAGCGAAATTGTTTTCATCTGCTCTATTTTGTCTTTTGTCACATCTGTGATGTCCGCTGTTAAAATTAGGAACTTTGCGTCTGGGTCGATTTTCCGTATGTTTTCCATTGCGTAAAAGCCGTCATAGTACGGCATCATCAAATCCATGACCATTATCTGCGGCCTGTTCTTTTCAAATAGTTCGACTGCCTCTTTTCCGTCATGCCCTACGCCTAAAACCGAAATGTCTGCTGATTTTGACCACTCTTCAAATATTTCCGCCATGTCTACATCATCTTCGATAATTACTATAGTAGGTTTCTTTGCCATTTACGCTATAACTGAGACTAAAATCCAATTAACCTTGTGTTTGTGCGAAAAACCCAAGCGATTTTTTCGTTGATCGGTGTTTTTGGAATTGTTGTTTGTTTGAATAAAAAAACATATTTTTTTTAAAAGAAATTCTGTAACAAATCCATGCGCCGGTTCATAACTAGGAAAGACGATGTCGTATCTTCGGTCCAAGCCAAAGATTTGGATCCCATGTCGTCTACTGAACGCACTGTCTTTTTTCACAAAGCTCCTGCCGAAAGTTCGCTTACCATAGACGACCTGGATAAGGAGAATTTCAAATCAAATGATTCTGGCAAGTCTGCCAAGACAAAGAGTGAGTCTTTAGAGACTCAAGCCCAAAATGAAGGCGATGGTAATGACGAGTCCGATTCGGATCAATTTAGCCAGTCCAACGAGATAAAAAAATTATTTGACCAGTCTCTTGGCGTTGTAAAAGAGTTTAAGGAAAGTAAAATGAAACTAATGTACAAGCATCTGGAAGAAGAGCAGCAGTTGACAAAACATCTGAATGACACGCTACAGACAAACCTGATGACTATTTCAAAACTTGATGAGGCGCTAGAGCAGAGAAAAAACCAACTTGAAATCGAGGTGAAGGAGAAAACAAAGCAAATCCTCGACTCTGAAAAACTAAGTGCAATCGGAGAGCTGTCCGCAAGACTTGCACACGACATAAAAAATCCTCTCACGACAATCAAGGGAACCGTTAAGCTGCTCAAAACATTACAGGGCAAACAAATAGACGAATATGTCATGAAAAGATTTGAAATGATGGATGACTCTATTTTTCGAATAAGCCATCAGGTTGATGGTGTGCTTGACTATCTCAAAAAAACACCGCTTGCCATGGAACCGACCTCCCTGGTTCACATCATCAAAACGTCGATTATGCCATTGACCATACCAAAAAACATCCAAATTAGTTTACCGAACACCGACGTGATGGTCAAATGCGACTCTATCAAAATGGAGGTGGTTTTCGGAAACATCATACTAAATGCAGTCCAAGCAATTGGGGATGTTGCAGGTCAGATCTATGTCAGATATGCAGAAAAGCCAGACTTTGTAATAATAGAAGTAGCTGATTCCGGCCAAGGAATCCCACCTGAAAATCTAAATAATATTTTTGATCCATTGTTTACTACAAAACAAAGGGGAACTGGATTGGGACTGTCAAGCTGTAAAAACATAATTGAGCAACACGGTGGAAAGATATCTGTAAAAAATACCCCGACCACGTTTACAATCATGCTGCCTAATCTGATGGCAAAAAAATAATTATTTTAGTTAACTATTTTTTTAAGTGACTGTCTTTACTTTTGTTGGGATTTTAATAATCCGCATATTCTCTCAGAGTGCTCGTCGTTGATGCCTAGTCGCTTCAGTTCTTGTTTTATCAACAAAGTGGGGTCTGTGATTTCAGCGCTTTTCTGTTTTTTGGTAACAAACTCCATTTCCTCTCTGAGGGAAATTATCTGCCTTTTTGTTACTATTAGCTCATTTTTTGTTTTTTCGACTATTTTTTGCTCGTATTCGAGCTTTTCGTTTAATTTATTGTAATTTGACTCTAGATTCGATATCAGCGCCTTTATGTCGCTCTCCGTTATCCTTTTGGGGTTTATCTTTTCTAGCTCGATTCTGTTTTTTGGCTCTTCTCGAAAGCAATTCAGCTCGTCAGCGAACTTTTTTTCTTTCTCAAGAAGCGTTTTCACATCAGCCATTTTCTGATTGAGCGTGGCGTTTACGAATTTTTGATATTGGTTGGTATTGAGAATCTGGTCTTGAAGATCTTTTGATTTTTGTATTACTTCCTCATGTTTGGTTAAAACTTGGGGCTTGTTTGAAAAGAAAATTGACCTGTCTGCTACTACCTCCGCTGCGTCCTGGATGTCTAATTTGGCGCCTACGCCTGTAATGTGAGACCATTCGTCTTCTGCTGAAGTGTTCTGGCTAGCTATTGGCTTTCCGTCCTTTCCTAGCCTACTGATGTGCTTTTCCAATACAAAATTCCAGTAATTCCGCCTAATGTTTACAGTGATATCTAAAATGAACAAACAACTTTGCAGTTTTTCATTGTCGCTTTATGCGATGTGATATGAAATACTGTTTGGGTAAATCGAAAACATAAATCTAATTATAAAATATTTAAGAAAATTTCTTGTGCCGACTTTTATTGATGAGCATTTTATGGACAATGACTCATTAAACGCATTTAAAAATCTGGTAAACAAGGACTCTCAATCCCATATTTCAACCAAAGAGGTGTTCTTTAATCAGGCTCAGCAAAAATTATACTGTATTCTGGATGCCCATAGCGAGCAATCAATAAGAGATTATCACGAGAAGTTTGGACTTAAATGTAAATCCATAATGCCAATACAGCAAGTTACTTTTGGGGTTCCAGACGAGTCAGAAAAACTCCAGGTCATAGGTGAGTTGGCAGCAAGACTTGCGCACGATTTGCGCAACCCGTTATCTGTAATCAAGAATGTTGTTGAAATAATGGAAACCAAGCAAAGGCTTCGAATCGAAGAAAAAATTATCTGTTATGGGCGGCTGCATCGGGCGATAAATAGAATATCTCATCAGATAGATGAGGTGCTGGATTTTGTCAGGCCTACTAAACTCACCATTGAAGAAAATCTCTTAAACGAGATTATTTCATCTGCAATAGAAAAAATAGCCAAGCCGGATGACATTGTAATTAATCTCCCAAACAACTTTGTATACGTTCAATGTGATTTTATAAAATTCGAAGTCATGATTACAAATCTCATAATAAACGCAATCCAGGCAATGAATAATTCCGGCCAAGTGGACATCGTACTTTCTGATGACGGCAAGTTTGCGACGCTGCAAGTAATTGACCGGGGCAGTGGAATTCCAAAGGACGTGATGCCGAAAATATTTGAGCCGTTGTTTACAACAAAGCAGATTGGAACGGGTCTTGGATTGGCAAGCTGCAAGGCAATAGTTGAGCAGCACAAAGGAATAATCCACGTGTCTAGCAGTGTCGGAAAAGGCACCACCTTTACCATACAAATTCCAAAGTCACATGCGGCGGCTCAGGAGCCGCAGGCATCAAACAAAGCGTCTCAGCCGCAAATTGCCAGCATAAAATGAAAAACTCACTGTGCGCCGGGGTACAGTATAAGATACTCGTCAGGATTTTTTCTTGACTTTTTTGCATTCAGTGCGTCTTGATAGCGCTCAAAATACTCAATCAGATACAGCTGGCTTCCGCGCGATCCGAACGGGTCTATGCCGACTAGATTGAATCCTGATTCTGGGGTGAACTTGGCTCTTTCCTCATCGTCTATGTCGTAAGTCATGCATGTTTTCAATAGTACAGTTTTAAAATTTAATGCTAGATACACGAATCAGTGGACCAAATACCTTCAAGGGACAAAATAAGGATAGGCACAAACGTGCTAATAGTGCAAAAGCAAGATCAGCGCACCGGCGCCCTGACTGAGGGAACAGTCAAGCGAATTCTGACCTCGAGTAATTTTCATCCCCATGGAATCAAGGTGGAGTTGGAGGGGGGCAAAATAGGCAGAGTCCAAAAAATATCTTGATCCGCAGGCGATTTTTTTTTGAATGTGTTTTCTCCAAAATACTCAAATCTGGCGCAAAAACCCAACAATTACACCAATGGATGTAAAAAAGGCAAACCTGTTTTCAAATTCCAAAACTAGAAAAATAAATCCAAACTGGTTTACTGCCAAAGTCCACATGACTGAAATCTCCGGCATCATAGACTCAAAAGAGCAGAACATCTACCATGTCTATTTTGAGAACGGCGCAAAAACCAAAGTGCACGTGCACGATGGAAACCAAATACTGATTGTCACAAAAGGTATCGGAGTCCTAGAAACGTTTGCAAAAAAGGGGAACGGAAAGGACAATTTCGGAATCAAAAGAACCAAAAAAATCAGCCTCAATCTGGGCGATGTTGCCTATATCAAAAAGGGAACACTGCACACTCACGGCTCCGCTGATAAAAAAAGGCTCTTCTCTCACATTGCAATTAACATCCTTCCTGCAAAAGGCAAAAAATACAAGACCACCTGGTACGAGTCTGATTTTAAAACGCTTGCAAGAAATATCATAAAATAAAAGGCGTTGGGATTTATTCCAATCTGGAGTGCTGTGCTCCAAACGGAACCTCTCTATGGCTTATAACTAGAATGACATCAGACAAAATTGTTGGAAGCCTCATCTGTTGAAATACGAAGGGCGTTTGGATTTCTTTTCATCTGCGTATCGATTGCAGTTGTAGCTGGCGCAGTCTTGAGCGAAGTCGTTTTCCAAAACAAGCTTCCGTTCTACTACTATGGGGTGGTCTGGGTTGGGAGTTTTGGGGTGGTGATAGGCTCGAACTTTGCAAAGTTTGCCAAAATACTCCCGATGATCCGACAAAGAATGAAAAACAGCGTAAAGTGGCCTCCATACATCAGCGCGATAAACGGAATCTGCTGGGCAGGACCATTTGTTGCAATTGGCGCATTCCCGTCATTGCTGCAATATCTAATACTTCTTGGGATTGGGCTTGGGAACCTTTCTACTTATCTCATAATGAAAAAATTTAGCAATCAGGACAACAAAGAACAGATGATTGTTGGATGCATTGCGTTGGCATCAATACCTGTTGCCGTTTTCATAGATACTAGTCTGGTGACGTTGCAAGATGTTGCGGTTGTTCTCTCCAGAATACTGATTGCGATATCTTATGCAGCTGGTGGAATTTACGCTAGGCGATAATCTAGTCACAAAATACGTACTTGCGCTCGCCCCTGCTTTCAGGAGTTTTTTCAATGCTGACTAGAACGAACTCTTTTTTGGCATCCAATAGGCTTTGATCTACTGCCCGTTTGTTTTCATGAATCTCCTCGTATTCCTCAAGTGAAAGCTTTTTGCGCTCGCCTATCTCTACTTCGAGATTCATGTTCTTTACAATCTCCTTATAGTTATCCTGCACTATCCCGCTAAACACCATCGCGCTGCTTCCGCTGCCGTATGAGCCGAACCCTATGCGTTTTCCTGCCAGGTCTATTCCCTTTTGGAATTCAAATTCCAAGCAGCTTCTGAATCCGAGGTACAAAGATGCAGTGTACAAGTTTCCAATCATTGTTGACGCGATAAGCGAGCTTGCCAGCTTGTCTTCGTAGAACTGTCGATACTCCTTTGTCTTTGTGAAAAGCTTTGTGAATTCGTGATCTTTTGTCATGTATTCCTCGTCTGCCAAAACTGATTCTATGGTTCCGCGCGGATCTTTTGGAATCGGCTCCTCCATACCTGTCTGCTCGATTGTCCTCTTCCATCTTGGCAGGACCCTCCACTCTCTTCTGAGCAAGTACGACAGTGCCTTTTTGCCCATGTTGGCATATGGCAGGTGCATGCAAAGGTAATCAATATGATCTAGAATCGTTTCGCCTTCTTTTGTTTTGATTATTCCTGTGGCTAGCGCTTTTTTCTTGTAGGCCTCAAATGCCTTTTTGACCTGGATCAAGTACAGTAAATTAGAATACTGGCCGTGAACAATCGGGGTTTCCTTTCCGAACGGCCTGTAGAAATCATATTCGTTTTTAATCGAAGTGGATGTCACCTTTGCGTCAAACTGGAGCAGCCTTGGTTTGTCATTGAGAAGCATTGCGACTGCCCCTGCACCCTGGGTGTACTCGCCAGTTGAGCCCATGTCGTACTTGGCAATGTCTGACACTACGACAATGGCGGATTTTCCTTCTGCCTCTCCTGCCCTAATCCAATTGGAATTATCATACAGCGCATAAGATCCGCTCACACATGCGAATTTGCACTCTATTCCTCCGCAGTGCTCAAAGGAATCTGGGCCGTAAACCTGCTCTAGCATTCCAATCACATAGGAGTTTAGCGCCTTTGACTCGTCCAGGGCTGACTCTGTTGCGACATAAAGCCTGCCTACGTCCTTTGGGGAAACGTTGTTCTTTTGCATTAGTTTGAGGCACGCATTTGCAGCCAGGCACGCCGGGTCTTGATTTGTATCGACTATTGCCATCTTTGATATGCCCAATCCCTGCTTTAGCTTTGCAGGATCGACTCCCCTCGCTACTGCAAAGTCTGCCGAGTCAACAAAAAGCCTTGGAATGTAGATGGCAATATCATCTATGCCCGCTGCCATGAGCTTCCCTTCCCAAGTTTGAATATAAGGTTTGTCAGTTCAACGTGTTTTACCAACATGTAATCCTGTCAAAATTTACGATATTTTCTGTTATTCGGATTGGTTTGATAATTTTTTTACAATTAATATTTCATCTGATGTAATTATTGGTTTTTTTGCATAAATTAGGGCGATATCATGGTTCCACGATCCAGCCTTTGTCCATGACTGATCTGTCTTCTGCCTCACCGACTCCGGTTGCGTATCGCCAGATGACTGGAGCATCTGTTGACATTTTGATCTTTATTTTTATCAGGGACTCTGTTTCGTTTGCAAGGTTGCCGCTTGCGCCTCCGTTATTCTGGCAGAACTTGCATTTGGAGTCAAGCTTGATTGGTTCTATGTCTGATAGCGGATACGCCCTGCACGCAAGTGGCCTTTGCTCATAAATCCTACACGGGAATCCTCCGTGCGGCGATTTTTTCCCGGACTCTGTGTCCAAGAACGGACACGTGTTTCCGTTTTCCTCGATTCCCATCATCTGGTACGCGATTATTTCTGATGGCCCGTCGGACTCGTAAGATATCCCGATTCGCGGAAGGACTGTCACATCAAGGTTCTGTGCCTTGGCAAGGGCCTGGATTTTTTCCTTTTCTTCAGGCAGGATCAATACTCCTATCTTGCCGAATTTTTTTGAGGGGTAATACTCGCGCTCAATGCAGCACTGCGAACAATCCTGCACACAGTTAAAATCCACACTTATCCAAAGCGTATCAATCAATAAAACCTAGTTGTTTTGCAGTTCTTTGGAATCAAGCACCTTGGCAAAAACCTCGTACGGTTGAGCTCCGGGTATCTTTACGATTTTGTTGTTTGCCCCGATTACAATGAACCCTGGCGTTCCTGTAAAGCCAAGTGTCTTTGCATCGTTTGCGCTGGTCTGAATCATCTTCATGTATTTTTCGCTTGCATTGCACTCTGTGAACTTTGCTACATCCAGTCCAAGGTCATTGGCAAACTTGAGCTGGTTGTCGGACGACGCCCAGCCATTGTTCTCGCCAGTCCAATGGTTGTACAGTGTGTCGTGGTACTCCCAGAACTTGCCCTGCTCTCCTGCGCAGTGTGCCGCATGTGCCGCAACGACCGAGTCCTGGCCTATTATGGTAAAGTCCTTGAACAGCATCTTTGCCTTGCCTGTTTTTACGTAGTTCTCAACGATGCTGTCCTCTGTGTCGTGGAAGAACTTGTTGCAGAAAAAGCACTGATAGTCTCCAAACTCCACTATTGTGATCGGTGCACTTGCATCGCCAAGTAATGGTGAGGCGTTTTCAGTCAGTACTGACAGGCTGATTGTCTTGGGAGTGTCGTTTTCAGTCAGTACCGGTCCTGTATTTTCGGGCTCTGCCTGCTTTATGTCGGATGTGCTAAACGGCGTCCCGACATTCCCTGACATTGCGTAAAAGACTCCGATTATGGCAATTGCCGCTATTGCCGCACCTATTGCCAGTGACGGAGGGTGTATGTTCAACAAAAACCGGTCAAATCTAGGCGAATTTAGTTCTTTATCTTGTATCGACGAACTGAACACATTCACGTTAATCTAAAACAAAGTGGCGATCACGTCTGTTGTTTAGCGATAGATTGTGGATCACGGCTGTTGTTGTGGCGCTGTCATCTCTTTTGATACTTACATTTTTTATGCTGTACCCAATCACAAGCAAGGACGGTACCGTGGAGCAGACAAAAGTTGGACTTGACAAGGCAATAAACAAGTTTGAAACAATTCGCGAGGAAGCAAAACGCGACTCGATACTGACTCCCATAAACTTAAGCCCGTAAACCCGCTGCCTGTCTGAGTTTAGTCGGGATTCTATAAAAGCACGGCATAATTCGCAAAACCCGCAAATGTAATCTAAATAAATCCCGAGCCTTTGAAAAAAACATGAAACGCGTTTTTGTCAATGGGTATGGCTCCATTGGAAACCGCATCATACAGTTCATCAAAGACGATCCTGAAATCAAGGTAGTCGGCGTCGGCAAGAATTCTCCCGATGACAAAGTAAACGATGCGATATCCCGCGGCTTTGATGTCTATGTGCCTGAAAAAAATATTGACACTTTTAAGAATTACAAAATCAAAGGAACAATTGAAAACGTACTGAATGACTGCGACCTGGTGATTGACGCAACACCTGGCGGTACTGGATACGTCAACAAAAAGCGACTCTATGAGCCGCGGGGAATAATGGCAATCTACCAGGGAGGGGAGTCTGTGTCTGGAGACGAGCGCGTCTCTGATCTGTTGTTCAACTCCCGCGTAAACTACTCCGAGGCGTTTGGCCAAAAGCACGTCATGCAGGGAAGCTGCAACGTCACCGGGATGGGAAGGATACTGCAGCCGTTGCGCGAAAAATACCGCTCCCAACTGGTTAGGTTTGACGCAGTCCTGGTGCGCAGGTGGGCAGACCTTGAACAGACAAACAAGACAGTTCCGGATACCGTAGAGTGGACCCCGAATCCTCACCACGGCGATGACGTAAAGCACTACATGGGAAAAGACACGCCGCTGTTTTTGCAGGTAATCAAAGTGCCTACACGACAGATGCACCTTCACCTCATGACCATTCGATTCAAGGATGCAACTCCAACAACTTCTGAAATTTTGGATCTTTTCAAAAATGAATACGGGGTGGCGACCCTGTGGACTGCCAAGGGAACAAAACAAATCCGTGACGCCGCCGAGTCGATGAAGTTCAGCTTCAAGGACACAAACATGATCCACATACACGCAAACATGCTGGAGTCAATTGGCGACACAATCAAGATGGCGTACTCTGATGACCAGACCGGAATCGTGATTCCGGAAAACCACATACTGATGCAGGCAATGCTGTTCCAAAAGCCGTATTCCGAGGCGTCAAAGCACACGGAAAGCCTGTTTCACATGAGTGAAAAAAAGAAAGCACTGGAAGAGTTCTTCGCGAAAAAATAACCTTAGGTTCTTTCCCGCTCTATCTCGACAAAGATGTGCTCTCTGTTTGCCTTTGGAATTATTTCCATTATTTTTTGCTCTACTGCGTCAGTTACAGCCTCTATCTTGTCGGTGTCCAAATTGTCTATTAGGTTTACTTGAATTCCAACCAGGATGTCTTGGGGGCCCAAGTGCATGGTCCTCATTGTTATGAGCCTGTTGACTTCTGGGATGTCCTGGATTGATTTGACTATTTTCTTGTACTCTCGTGTGGTGACTGACTCGCCAATGAGCAGCCCCCTGTTCTCGCGAGCCAAAAAGAACGCAAAGAACATCAAAAGGCTTCCGATGAAAAGCGAGCTCACTGCATCATAAACCGAGTTCCCGGTGATGTCCGATAGGAAAATTCCTATTGCCGCAATCGCTATTCCGATGATTGCCGCCGAATCCTCGACTATTACTGTTAGAATCGCAGTGTCCTTGCTTTCCCTGAACTCCAAAACCATTGATGCAAGGGTGATTTTTTCGCCTCTGTCTTTGATTGTGGCAGTGAACTGTTTTAGGGCAATTCTTAGCGCGTTTGCCTCAAAGAAACACGCAACTGCCAACACGATGTAGCTTATTTCGACATTCTCGATTTTGTGGGACCCGTGAAGAAGTGATGTGACGCCCTGATCCAGCGACAGTATGCCGGATATCCCGAACAGCATTGTCGCTACAATAAACGACCAAAAGAAAAGCTCTCTTCCATAGCCGAACTGGTGCTGATAGCTTGCGGCCTTGGTGCTGGTTTTCATCCCAAACAAAAGAAGAATCTGATTAAACGTATCCGAAGAGGAGTGATATGCCTCTGCCCACATTGCCGCGCTTCCAGTAATTATTGCGGCAATGAATTTGGTAATTGCTATGCCTAAATTTCCAAACAATGCAGCGTAAACTGCTCTTTTAGAACCTACTGCCAACTATAGGTAGTTTGCAATGTTGTACTCTATAAACCCAAGGGGTGATCTATCCTCTTGGAGGAATGGCAAACTTGTTTGCCGGATTGTTGTGGTAGTCAACCGGGAGACTGGAGTCCTTCTGCCTGCCTGTCAGAATTCCTACTACCACGTCGTCTTTTTTGATTACTCCCTTAGCTACTAGTTTTTTTATTCCGGCAGGCGTTGCACCTGACGCCATCTCGCAGTCAAACCCGTTTAGCCCGACTATTGACATGCCGTCTAGCATTTCTGCGTCAGATACTTTTTCCACGACTCCGTTTGTAAATTCTAATGCCCTTAATCCCTTTAGGATGTTTGCCGGCCTGCCGATTTGAATTGCGGTCGCCTTTGTCTTTGGTCGTATTCCCTTTTCGTCCATGTTCTTGTAGTATCTTTTTATCAAATCGGTATCCGGCTTTCCTTTGTTCCATCGCAGGCTCGTTCCCTCGAATTCTCCATTGTACAAGTCATACAGCGTGCTTGCCCCGTCCGAGTTTATCGCGGCAATTCTTGGGACCTTTTTGATCCAGCCCCACTCGTACAGCTCCATCAGTGCCTTGCCGCAGCTTGAAATGTTTCCCAGCGCCCCTCCAGGATACACGATCCAGTCTGGTGCCTGCCAGTTCAGGTACTCTATTGCCCGATATGGGATTGTCTTCTGTCCCTCAATTCTAAACGGGTTTACCGAGTTTACTGTGTATCCGTCATGGTTCTTTGCGTCATCCAATGATTTTGCAAGTGCGTCATCAAAATTTCCCTGCACTTGAATTATCTGTGCGCCGAACTGATACGCCTGGCTTAGCTTCCCTGGGGCAATCTGTCCTGCGGGGATGTAGACGTGGCAGTCCATGTCCTCGTTTGCCGCAAACATTGCGGCGGCAGCAGAGGTGTTGCCAGTGGATGCGCAGATTATCTTTCTTGCCCCAATCAGTTTTGCGTGGGTGATTGCAGTTGACATGCCGTTGTCCTTGAATGAGCCGCTTGGGTTGTATCCCTCCGGCTGGAGCCACAGTGATTCGTGGTTCACGCCGACATACTCTGCGACCTTTGACATCTGGTAGGGCTTTGACTGCCTTCCCTCCGCCCCGTCAAGCGAGACCAAATACTTGGAGCATTCCTCCTTGCTGGTTGTGTCTATTTGGCAAAAATTGAGAAGGTCTCGAAACCTCCACACGCCGCTTTCGTTGAAAATGTTTCCCTGTGGGTTGCGCCTTGTATAGAATAATTCCTTTAATTCTGGTGATGGTGATTTTTTGTATTTTACGTCCAAAAGGTGACCTTTGTCGCACTCTATGTTTCGCGACGTGATTGGGTACTCCAATCCGCAGAAAGGATCGATGCATTTGAGGTACGCGTTACCGTTCAATGATTTGCAAATAAAATACTGGTTTAAATTTGAACCGATGATCATCTCACAGCTATCCGGCTAACATTTTTGAATGGCGGCACGCCAGTACAAGAAAATGGTGGTGTTTTCCAAGTATGTCGAGGGAATCATGCGACAAATATCTGACTCTCATACAGTTCTGCAAAACCTCCAGGACAAACCAGGAGATCTGGATGTCATAAAAAGAGAGCTCGCCAGAATAACTGGAATCCTGCAGGTTCTGGTAAACAAGCTTGAGGCAAATCCGAAAGAATCGGAAGACTACAAGTATTTCCTGTCGCCCTCAAAGTATTACTTGGAGAACCATGATTTTTTCAGGGAGATTGAAACCGTGTCGTTGCTGTATTCCGATGATCCGATGAGGCTAAAGAGAATCAGACTTGCCATACTTGATGCACTGGATGAGAAAAACCTAATTGGGCACATGAGTGCCTTTCTCAGGGGGCTGTGATGTCTGAAAAAAGATGCGTAATTTGCGGATGCCGGGATCACAAGATATTTGGGTGCTCTCGACACTGGTCAAAAAACTGCAGCTGCCACAAAAACGCCTAGATGTTCGGCTTGCAGGCATCGCACATGACAATGCTGAATGATTTTCTGGCCATTTCTATTGTCGAAAACCAGTGAAATCCGTTTCCCTCATTACTTGCAAACTTGCCCTCCGTGATGACATCGCACTTGCTCTGGTGTATTGTTTTTGCGTCGTCGTCGGAAAACACGATGAATCCGATGTTTGAGTCCTTTACAAGCTTGAACTGCTCGATGCCTTCGATTCTTGACATTTTAAAACAATAAAACGACACGATCTTGGTATTTTAACTGGACTTCTTTGCACCCGAACGAACATGGAAGTTTATACAACACTTGCATTCTTTGTTGATGCACTCTGACTCGGTATAGTGTCCGCAAATGCCGCATTCACAATGTGTCTGCATATGCATCATTACTCCATTCCTGAATATAACTAAAACTGCGTATTTTTTGCTGATTTGGAGCTAAAATGCCGTTATTTCTTTGATTTAGAGTGTTTTTCTGGCTTGGCTTCTTTCTTTTGTTTTGCTGCCTTGTTTTCCAGCTCTTCAATTTCTGCTGCCTTTTTGTCAACCACCTTGATTATGTCCTGGATGAATTTGTCAAGATCGTCATCTGACACTGGGGGCTCTGCCTGGGCAGCTATCTCGTTTATCGCAGTAGATATTTCGGAGCTGACCTGCTCAAAGCTTTCCGGATCCTCGTACGCCGCACTGTACAGCGATTTGAGATTGTTTACCTGGTTGATTAGCTGATCAGTCAGGGTTATGTGGTAATCGGTGCCGCTGATGGAAATCTCCTTTGTGAGCATGATTCTGTCTTTTTCGTAT
>SCVO01000011.1 GCA_004322465.1 Candidatus Nitrosotenuis sp. | reverse complement strand
ACTTGCGCGGCCTATGCAAGGATCTCTTTAACGGAAAACTCCCAGAAGACATTGTCGACAGATATGCAAGAAGCAGATCAGTCGCAGCCCCAACATACACCAGATAAAATTTCTAAAACTCGTTTCTTTGAGTGCTTAGTTCCTTAGCTTGCCTTGTGAATCAAAGAGGCTTTGTGTGCTGTCACTAGAGTTTGAGTAACGCACGTTGAGATCATTGTTTAGTTGGATTATCTTGTCTCTTGAGACTGCTGCCTTTTCCCTATAGACTTTCATGGCATATTGAGAATCTTGCTGATTCTCCAATGCCTCCATTTTTGCTTTGTGTGCCTCGGCATGTTGCTGCTGTGTCAGATTAAACTGGCCCCAAAAAATATTCTGAACCGAGCTATCAACATCGGAAACAAATCTGCTAAACGCATTAAATGGGTTGTAGAATTCGGCGTCCTTGTCCATTTGAGCAAGGTCCACTTGCAAAGAGTCGTTTACGATTTTCCTCTGCTCCCCAAGCAAGTCGTTTTCTTTTTGAATTTCAGCTTGTCTTTGTTCCAACGCATCTTGTTGTTTTTGTGCCAGTTCCATTTGCTGAGCCAGTATTTCCGCGATCGGATTCTGCACAAGGCCGTTTACCATCATGGTTCCAACGTCCTGCACTCCTTTCTGGATGCCGTCCACATCGATGACTTGGGTGTCGGATGGTTTTTCCAAAACAGAGTACTCCATTATGCTCATGGCCATGTCATAGCCATCCTTGGTAGTAACGATGCTTATTCCGTATTCTCCCACGCTTGCAGGCTTTGTCGGGATTATCTTAAACGAGCCGTCAGTACCGCTTGTCGCATTAACTGTTTCAAACGGGTAGTCGACTTGAATTGAGGCGCCTTGGATTGGCGTTCTGAACTGATCAGTTATTTTTCCGGTTATGATTGGTGCATCCCCCGCATAAAATGTTGAATCATTCATTCGTGCCACAATAAATAATTGCGATGATTCTGCCGCAACACTTGGAATTAGAACGAAAAACGCCAAAATAAGAAACATTGCGGATTTTATTTTCATTGTGGGCCTTGTTACAGTTGCAAGTTAAGCAAACAAATGGAAACTTTTCAACAAAGATCTAAACTATTTTGATCATCATATTATGTGAACTTGTGCACGATACGCCAATAAAACGAAGATAAATTAACGGACATCGGATCACAAATAACGGTCAGTCCCATGACATCTGGAATTTTACTAAGTCATTGGTTATTTACAAGCCACCATACCACGATGCTTTGTGCAGGCGAGTTTTTTGAATAGATATCTTGGGTCTGCAGTAATCATTCTTGCAATATTTGTGCTACTGTCAGTACTGGTTTCGCCAAAAATTGCCCAGAACGGCAAGTCCCCGATAATAGCCACAGACGCCCTGCTCTTTGTTAAAGTAAACGACTCTCATTTCCCACCACTCAACTCACTCATGATCCTATTGACTGAATACGGCAGGGAGGTTGTTTGGTCGCTAGTGATGATCCTGTTCTTTGTCTTTGGAGGACATACTGGGAGAAAGGCTGCGTTTGCGATGCTAATAGCAATGATCATCCTAGTGCCGTCCACCATCGTGGCAAAAGAAGCGGTCGGAAGATTGCGGCCGGAAATACCCAATGTTGATTTTCTACTTGCGCCAGATACCGAGTATTCCTTTCCATCTGGTCACGCAGTTCTGGTTTCTGCAGGAGCTACCCTTGCCTTGGCTTTGTTCAGGGATTCAAGAAAAATGCTCACAGTCTCAGCATTATTGGCTGCAGAGGCAGCCCTTGTCTGCATATCCAGGGTGTACGTTGGAGGCCATTACCCGCTTGACGTAGTAGGCGGAATACTGTTTGGGACCGGAACCGCGTTGGTTTTAGTCAGCATAACAAACAGCCTGGAAAAATTAATGGGATCAATAAAAAAGAAAATACTTCCAAACAGGAACTAAAATAAAATCACAGTATATTTTAAAAATAATTAACTTGAGAGACTCTTGATTGCCTGATCTGCAATTGTGTTTCTTTTTGGTGTCATGACAATAAAGTATGTCTTGTCCGCCCGCTCTATCGCGTTTACCTTTTTGTATACTTTGGTGTTGATGTCGAACTCTAGTATTCTTCCATCAAGGGTTCCCTTTGCGTATATCATCAGATATACGTCTCCGTTGCTGTGGCCGAGTGGAATAAACGCAAAGACGTATCCTTTGTAAGAATTGATTGGCATTGTGTTTTTCATTGGCGGCATTACTGATGCCATATAAGAAAAGATGTCCTCCATAGAATCAAATTCTTCGTATTCTACGTGCACAAATTTGGTATTAGTGTATGGATATAAGAATCTTAAAGGCTCTTTTTCTTTCTTAGGCCGTTAAGCTTTACTATTACCACTGCAGGTGCGACAAAGTACATGCCGATGTTTAGCAGCATGATTCCAATTCCATATCCAAGCATTTCGGATTCTGAGCCGATGTGGACATAGTTCAGTATCGATAGTGTGGATAGCATTGGGGTGATTGTTACCTTTACTGCCTCTTTGAATACTGGGTTTTGTCTTTCCCAGTCAGCCACTGTTGGACTGAATGAATAGTAAAGTGCGTTAAAGCCTGTCATGAAGCTTGTTCCAGAGCTAGTGCCAAGCAATACGTTGTCCCTGACCTCTCTTAGCAACTGTACTTGCGGTGCAAGTTCAGAGCCAAACGCTGCAGTTGCGATAAGGCATCCCTTCTTCTCTTCACCACTTACTGGTTTTTTGTCAGGTACACAGATTCCATTCTCGGCGTGTGTTCCAGTTCCACATACAGGTGTGGTATCTACTGGTGGCTGGTCGATACATTGGCCTCCAGACATGATTTGTCCTGGTGGACATTGTACTGGCGGTGCAACTACACAAGTGCCCGTTGCCTCATCAAAGACGGTTCCAGTTCCACATACAGGTGGTGGCGGAGCTTGTTCATCTTTGACACATTGTCCATCAGCTACGTGCTGTCCTTCTGGACATTCGGTTAGCTTTGGTGGAGGTACGTCAACTATTCCGGCGCCCGTTCCACCGTTATAGTGGAATGTGGCTTCTGCCTTTTGTGGGCCATAGTTTACTATAATTTTGTAGTCCCCCGCAGCCTTCCATAATGGGCCGGAGGTAACGAAGGTGCCTTCAAACGCGCCTTCAATTGGATGAATTTGTTTAACTGTGACAATTTGGCTAGATGTGCCGTTTACCAATGGACCGAGAACTCGAACTGTGATGTCAATCGAATTGTTTACGTCGGGGTCTTTTATAATTCCGTTAAAAACGACAGAGTCGCCATCTTCGTACAGTGGCAGTTCAGTCTTTACTGAAAGAGGCGGGACTGTACCGGAGGTTAATTCAGCCGCCAGTGCACTTGAAAATGCAGATGAAACAACAATTAATGATAATACTATACTGACAAGTATTCCTGATACTCTCATTTCTAGGCTTGTACAACAATTCAGGGTATTTATGTATTCTATAAAAGAAAAGTTGACTTGATTA
>SCVO01000080.1 GCA_004322465.1 Candidatus Nitrosotenuis sp. | reverse complement strand
ATTTAACCGTCGAATTTATGATCTGAACGTGGTAGTAGAAAACAAGGCGACGCTTACCTATGTTCAATTATTAAAAGAAGATTTAGCGATTTTTAGGATGGTTCCAAACGACGGAATAGTACCAGAATACAAAGCTGGACAGTTCATAACGCTCGGCATGAATGTCCCAAGCGAAGGCAAAGTAATCAGAAGAGCATATTCAATTGCGTCACATCCGGAGAACAAAAAATATGTCGAGCTGGTCATACGATGGGTCAGAAAGCCACTTCCGGGTCGTCTAACTACACAACTTTTCAACGCAAAGGAGGGAGACGAGGTCACATGGATAAAACCAACAGGTGCCGCACTCTTGATTAACGACACATTACCAAATGGCGAAAAAGACGAAAGAAGAATTGTTTGTCTCGGCGGAGGTACAGGCATTGCGCCCTTTGTAAGTTATGCGCAACACCTGCACGATGTTGGGGATAAGAGAGAACTAGTAGTGCTTCACGGCGCAAGCTATGTTGATGAATTAAGTTACAAGCAGTTGTTTACGGACTTGGAAGTTGAGAGCCTCGACAGAGGGAGAGACAAGTGGAATTTCAAATACCGTGCGGCAATCAGTCGCCCACAGGAATGGTTCAACAGATCATGGAGCGGTCAGGTCGGAAGAGTCGAGACTTTCCTAAGAACAAAAGACGGCGAACCGTCCCCCTTGGAACAACTGGTAGGCGAGAAGATCACTCCTGAAAATACAATGTTCTACATTTGCGGTTGGCAGGGAACCATAGATGGATGCATGGACTTTCTTAGTGCAAAAGGATTTGCGACTGAGAGAAACAAACGCCCAGATGGCGGTTTTGAGGTCAAGTACGAGTCATACGGATAGATACCAAAAATAATATTGAATGACGCAGTCCCAGTTTTGGGGACGTAGGTTAGCTTGGTATACTGCCAGCCTCGGGCGCTGGAGATCATGGGTTCAAGTCCCATCGTCCCCATATTTTCAAGCATTGAAATATGACAGAAATTTAAGAAAAATGTTTGACTGTTGCAATTTACCTTGCACATCTGAATCCTGTCACAAATGCACATGTAGAGATTATTGATGAGCTAAAAAAGGAGTCCAAGGTCATAGTCATGCCAGTCATTTTTTTAAAGAATAGTATTGAGGTAAACAGCCGCAGCTTTCCGTTTAGCTTTGAAATTAGAAAAAAGATGCTAGAATCGGTCTTTGGCGATTCCATCGAGGCATCGTCAAACTATACGTTCCACGCACCGTTTTTGAAGTACTTTCCTCCATTGTTATCGCCATATTCATGGAAATTGAGAAGTCAAATTCTACAAGGAATCGAAGGCAACTATTTCACATATACTGGAGACAAAATAGAGGGCATGATGCTCAAAATGTACAGGCTCAATCCAAAGGTCGGCACGAGAAAGGAAATTTCCGCATCATCAGTAAAAAGCAAGTTGTATGACGCAGCTACCGGAAAAGATACGGACTGGAAAAACTATGTTCCGCAGCAAGTAATAAAAATCATCGAAGACAATTGGGAAACTGTAAGAAAGTTTGCCACCATGGAAGACACGACTACGAGAATTGCCGGAATGAAATTTCCAAGAGACGGGCTCAAGACAAGATAGATTAATAACGCATTTGCAGAGTGCTTATGAAACCCAGCATTTCAAAATTTGTCTGGTTTGACGGAAAACATACCACACTTGAGAAAGCCAAGGTACCAATCACAACGCATGCTATTCATTACGGCACATCCATTTTTGAGGGAATACGGGCATACTGGAATTCAGAAAATCTCAACATCTTCAGACTCGAGGATCACATCAAAAGATTTCGAAATTCCGGCAGATTCTATTCAATATCATTAAAGTATACAGATGAGGAGTTGGCTGACGCGATAATTAATTTGTGCAAAAAAAACAATATCAAAAAATCATGCTACATTCGCCCGTTTTATTTTGTTGGGGAATACGGGATTAATTTGCACGTAAACGAGAGCGCCCCGGTTCATGTAGCAATGTTCATGTTCCCATTTGGCGACTTGTTTAACAAAAATGGAATAAGTGCAGGAATTTCCTCGTGGAGAAAGTTTAGCGATGCTTCTACTCCGCCACTTGCAAAGATGGGCGGAAACTATCTTAACTCAATACTTGCCACGCAAGAATGCAAGAGAAATGGGTATGATGAAGCGCTAATGCTCGATTTGCAGGGAAATGTAAGCGAGGCGCCAGGCGAGAACATTTTCATGGTAAAAGACGGCAAACTGCTGACTCCGCCACTAAGCTCATCGGCACTGGAGGGACTTACGCGAGACTCAGTTGTCAAGCTGGCAGAAGATTTTGGATACCAAGTAAAAGAGCGAGAAATCACCAGGGGGCAGCTGTATCTTGCAGACGAGGTGTTTCTTACGGGCACTGCCGCAGAAATCACCCCAATCACGCAGATAGACGGCAAGAAAATCGGGATTGGTAAGGCAGGCAATATTACTCGGCAGATAATGTCGGCATACATTGATGTGGTAATGAATAAGAATGAGAAATATTCCAGCTGGATAACCTCGGTGTATTAGTTTGAAAATAGCGCAAATAGGAGTTGGCGGATGGGGGAAAAATCACGCAAGGGTCCTTTCCCAGTTTGGAGTTTTATCGGCAGTTTGTGATGCGGATCAAAAGAGAGCAAAAGAAACAGGCGAAAAATACGGCGTCAGTCATTATACCTCGATTGATGCCATGCTAAAGGAGGCGCAGTTTGATGCAGTGTTCATTTGCACCCCAACATCGACACATTTCGATATTGCGTCAAGGATGATCCAGCAAAAAAAGAGCGTCTTTATTGAAAAGCCAATGACATACGAGTCAAAACAGGGCATCGCTCTTTTGGAGATGGCTAAAAAGAACAAAGTTCATTTGACATGCGGTTACATTGAACGATTCAATCCGGCAGTAGAATCGGTCAAGGAATTTGTCAAATCAAAAAAATATGGGGATTTAATCATGCTTGAGTTCCATCGTGAAAACAGAATGCCACTTCACATCAAGGATGTAGGCATAATCTATGACACTGCGGTCCACGACATAGATACTGCGATGTGGCTTTTTGATGACACGCCAGAAGTTGTATTTGCGAGATCCGGCAAAATACGACATGACCACGAAGATTTTGCCACAATAATGCTTGGCTTCAAGGACAACAAGGTTGCCATCATATCGTCTAACTGGATAACACCTGCGAGGGTCAGGCACTTTAACGCAGTCTGCACTGACGGCATAATCTCAGCCGACTTTATCTCGCAGGAAGTCAGGATCGAAAAAGACCACGGAGCAGAAATACCAAGAAAAGAAAAAGTGGAGCCCCTTACAGTAGAAATAAAGAATTTTCTTGACTCAATAGAAGGAAAAGAGAATCTCAGAGTAAAGCCGGAGGATGCGTTAAACGTAACAAAAATTGCAGAAGCGGCACTTTTATCAAGCCAGAAGGGCGTACCAATATACCTAGAGCTAAAATGAATCGAAAAATGATGGACATACTTGTGTGTCCAATTGACAAGCAATTTCCACTGGAGATTTTTGAGGCAGAGTCAAAAGCAGAAGTGGTAGTTGAGGGTGCCCTATATTGTAGCAAGTGTTCTAGATTTTATCCAATAATTGAGGAGATACCAATAATGCTGCCTGATGAACTGCGTGACAAAAAACAAGACATGGAATTTCTTGATAAAAATCAGAAAAAGCTGCCTGAAAAAATAATTAAACATGCAAAGCCATGGCATGTGTAGATATGGTTACCAATCAAATTTCAGAAACTGCAAAAATTGGAAAAAACGTCAGAATTTGGCATTTTGCATATGTTGGAGACAACACAGTGATTGGGGACAATGTAAAGATCGGCTCTTTAGCACATGTGGACTATAATGTTGTCATAGGTGAAAACACGATGATAGAGGGTCTAGCTTACATCCCGCCTTTATCAAGAATTGGAAAAAATGTTTTCGTTGGTCCTGCTGCTTCGCTTACAAACGATCCATATCCGCCAAGTGACAAATTAGTTGGCGTCACAATCAAGGATGGTGCTATAATTGGCTCCCGTGCTGTAATAAAGGCAGGTGTGACAATAGGTCAAAACAGCGTAGTTGCGATGGGCGCAGTTGTCACAAAGGACGTTCCAGATAATGTTCTTGTTGCCGGAGTTCCTGCAAAAGTGAAATATTCCAGAGAGGAATACGACAGAAAGCAGAAAGAGTGGAAATCCTAAGACGCAATCTGTTTATGGAATATTCTGTTTTTCAGCTTGGAGAGGACAACAACCCAGGCAACAACAAACAGAATTGCAATCACTGCTTTGATCATAGACGCTATCAGAAAGTCAATTTCATTTCCATACCCAGATATTGAGATTTTAGAGACTGCAAGAACCAGTATACCGCCTCCTGCCAATATGAGAAGCCACATTATTCCAATGAACGCATACATTGAGGCGTATCTCAAATCTTTACCTCCATTAGAAACGCCGTGATTATAGCCAAGATGCCCGAGAATATTGCCAGCTTGAATATTGTAAATCCTATTTCTTTTTCAGTGAGCGGTTTTCCTGCAACGAGTAATCGCACAAGAGTGATTGGTGCGTCTTTTTCCTTTGTTGCGATGATCTTGTGATCTTCGGTGTGTGTTGTGGGATTTTTTATCTGCCTATGCTCTACTATTTTCTTTACGCTAGATAGGAACAAAAACGAGTTAATGACGGCTGGCAAAAGTGCTATTGCCGCAACAACTTCGGCGCGGCCGATTATTGCAATGACGCCATACATCGCCCCAAGAGTCAAGGCGCCAGAGTCCCCTGGGAAAATTCTGCTTGGGAACTTGTGGTATTTGTAAAAAGCCAGCGATGCAAATCCTAAAGGTAAGCTGATCAGCGCAACATCGTAATTTTTCATTATGAGTAGCGCTATAGTAAGAGAAAAGCTTGCAATTGCCATAAATCCGCTTGCAATCCCATTCATCACGTCTATCGAATTAATGGTGTTTCCGGTGATAGGTATCATCAAAATTATAATTCCGATGTATAGTGCCGGAATTTTGACGGAGCCAAAGATTGGGAAAATTAGATTGGGATCATAAACTCCTGCAGGATCATATATTCCAATTAAGACAAGTGGGATTGCTGACACTGCGAGCGCGAGAGGCTTGAACCATCCGCCCAAAACCTTTCGGTCATCAATGAATCCAACAATAAAGGCAAGAGACGTTGTTATCATAAGAGCAATTATCTTTATGTTTCTTGGATCAGATGGAAAGACCAAAAAAAGAACAGCTTCTGAAATCAATATTCCGGCAATGATGGCAGGCCCTCCAGGTCTTGGTATCATTGCGCCACCAATTCGATTAACATCTGGAACAGCAAGCTTTCGTTTGCCAAGTTCGCGTATCAAAAACGGAGTTATTGCATAAACAACAAAAAAAGCGACGACTGAAACGACTAGAGCCTCAATTAGTTCTTGCAATTATCTAACTTTTTTCAATTGGGATTTAATATTATCTGCAATTATTGGACCAATTTTGTCTATTTCTGCAAGTTTTTTTGTCGGAATTACGCTCAGATCCTCAAGATTCTTGATACCGTGATCATATAGTTTTCTTGCACGAATTCGCCCTATTCCTTTTATCTGGACAAGTTCGATTAGTTCTTCTTTTATGCCGTATGTGATTCTTTTTCGTAGTGTAGAAATTTCCTCCAGCATATCAGATCGTCCAAGCAGTTTGGCAATCTCATAAAGGCAGTATACAAGCCAGTCCGCAGTCTCAGCCAGTCTATGCATGTCTCCTGATTCAATGTTCAGACTATCAGACAGATGAACTTCGGATGACTCGCTCAACCAGGAATATAACGCAAGAAGGCTTCGCGAGCAATCATACTCGGATATTGGTTCTATTAGTTCAGAAGAATGATTTTCAAGCAGCACACTAAGGACTTCATAATCCTTGTTTCTTAGTGAGAATTTGGGAAAAAACTCTTCTGAGCTTGTAACCAGATGCAAAAATCCCAGCGTGTGGTTTTTGTTTTCTGATACTGCCTCTATTGCTTTCTTAAAGTAGATTGCAGTTATTGGGTCAACATACAGCATGGATACCTTTTTGCCAAATTCCGTTGCGGCAAATCGGTCTCCTTTTTGCACAACAAGAGATTCGTTTAGCAGAAATCTTTTGGAGATGTCTATTGCAAACTTGAGCGTATTTTTTCTCGTTTGAAGGCCAGCCAAAGTTTTTAGGAAAAAATCAAAAAGGTCTTCGGTCTTTATTCCAGGATTCGTTACTATGTGACTAAGAATGTGGGTTCGAAGTGCTCGATCATCAGCAAGTTGGGATTTGATTGGCTCTGGTGTCCCGTTGATGTAGTAATCTGTCAGATCAGATGCGTTTGCGTTTCCAACTATTATCGCCTCGCCGTACTTGTCATACTGTGGTCTTCCCGCCCTTCCGCACAGCTGTTTGTATTCTAAGACACTGATCGGTTTGTTGGTACCAGACTTTACGTCATATCTTGCAATGTTCGATATTACGACCCTTCTTGCAGGAAGATTCACTCCTGCTGCAAGTGTTGGAGTCGAGGCAAGCAGTTTGATTTTGCCATTTCTGAATTCATTTTCTATTATTTCTCGGCAGTTTTGATTTAATCCTGCATGGTGAAAGCCAACTCCTTTTTTTAAGAGCGCTGCAAGTGTTTTGATTAAATCGGTGTGTTCATTGCCATCAAGCAGTTTTGCAGATACCTTCTCAAGGTCTTTTTTTTCAGAATCGGAGAGAAACTTCGAGACGGCGTCTGCGCCTTTTGTTGCCAATGACGCCGAACGGGTTCGTGTTTCTGCAAAAATTAGTGATTGCCCTCCATTTTTTATTGTGTCAAGTGACAAGTCGACCGGTGGCCCTCTAATGCTGGATTCGATTTCGTACGACTCGCCATTATTCCACAGAATTGTTCCGCCATCAAAGATGCCTTCGGTCAGCGGAACCGGTCTCCACTCACTTGAGACTAATTCGCAACCAAGCCATTCAGATATTTCGTCAGAATTAGTCACAGTAGCGCTTAGTCCGAGAATCTGGGGCTTGTTTTCAAGCTCCTTTAGTTTTGTGAGAATTACCTCAAGGGTAGGGCCTCTGTCTGTATCTCCAATAAGATGTATCTCGTCTGCCACAATGAGCCCGATTTGATCAAGCCACTCTACACCATGGCGGATAAGCGAGTCCATTTTCTCATTTGTAAGCACCACAATGTTTGCGCTTTCTGCATCCTTGTCAACAGAGTCGAAATCCCCTGTGGAAATGGCCGCTTTGACTTTTCTTCCGAGATCCAGTCCCTCTAATTTTTTTAGCTCCGAGAATTTTTCCGATGCAAGTGCCCGCAGCGGCGTAAGATAGATCACTTTGCCATTGCTTTTTGATAGATAGTTGATAATTGCAAGTATCGCAATCAGAGTTTTCCCGCTTGCCGTTGGCGCAGACACAAGAATGCTTGCACCCTCAAGAAGCCCTGCGTTTATTGCGGCTTCCTGCGGCGGATATAGTTTGGTGATTCCCTGCTGACTAAGAAATTCTAGCGTAGAATCCGCCAGTGACAAGTCGGTTACTTTCATACACGGTTATAGTGACCAGGCTTGGATTCATAAATTGATGCTTCCCGAAGCATTCTTCTAATGAAGTTTTTAGCTTCTTCCTCTGTGAACTTGGTTGTCTTTGCAAGTTCCTTTACGAATAGTTTTTCCTCAACAGGAGTTTTGTTGTCGCCTTCAAGCGATTTTAGCACGTCCATGAACAATTGCATTTTCGACACTTCGCTGTGCGGCCTTCCCTGGAGTACCCCGAGATCAACTTTTCCTGTGTTGACATCAACACCGGCATCCTCAAGCATGCTCTGAATTAGAAATATTGCCCTGTCCGCATCATCTGCATCAACTTGGTCCTTCATCAGCAGTCTAGCCCGTGCAGTTGCAAGCCTTATCAGCCCACCAAGCTGTCTTGGGGTCACGGTTATCATTTCCTCGGATTCCACGTTTCTCATTTTGAGATAGTATTCCAGAATTTTTTCTTCAGCGTCAGGTGTGAGCAACGGGTCCGATTTCTTGCAGTACGCCAGATATTTTGTGAATATGTCAACGTCGATTAGCGATTTGGTTTCAGAAGAAGAATGCCTGTGCAGTCCTATGATGTGTCGTGCGATGTTTCGGTCTTTTTCTTTTGACGGAATGTCCCTTACGACAAAAATGAGGTCAAATCTTGTGAGTAGTGGGATTGGCAATGCTACGTTTTCAGTGATATTTTTGAACGGATCATACTTGCCGTACATTGGGTTTGCCGCTGCTAGAATCGATGTTCTCGCGTTTAGCGTCGCTACAATTCCCCCTTTCGCAATGCTTGCAGACTGCTGCTCCATTACTTCGTGAAGTGCGCTTCGGTCTTCCGGCTTCATCTTGTCAAATTCGTCTATGCAGACCAGTCCTTGGTCCCCAAGCACCACTGCACCAGCTTCTAGCATCATGATTCCGGTTTTGTCCCTAACTACTGCCGCAGTAAGTCCTGCTGCGGTTGAGCCCCTACCAGAGGTGTATAGTCCTCTTGGTGCAATTCGTGCACAGAACTTGAGCATTTCGCTCTTTGCAGTACCAGGATCACCTACTAGAAAGACGTTGATGTCACCTCTTACTTTGGTTCCATCTTGTAAAATTCTCTGAGTTGATCCTACTATTAGCAATAAAATGGCCTCCTTGATTATGGCGTGTCCTTGGATGTGCGGTGCAAAAGAGCCTACTAGTCTATCATAGATGTCATCACTTTTTGCAAGAGACTTGATTATTTTTTCTTCCTCTGGGGAAATTTCCTCTCTTTCTGACTTTCTAGAGTTCTTTGTTCCCCTCCCTCCTAGGAATTCAATGTTGTTCCCCTCAATTCGAAGTCGGTGCAGTCCGCTGTTGATTCGAGTTCCCGTGATTTGCTCCTGCTCGATTCGCACTATTCCGGTTAGGATGATTCTGTCGCCAGGTCTGGCATTGTCCACCAGATCCTGTCTTATTGTAACATCAAGGTAATGCGGGAGCTGTCCTGGTGGGAGATCCTCTGGAAGCTCCTGCAATCGGACTATTTGAAAATCAATGAACTTGCTGTTTTCAGGATCAATTCTCAGATCACGCTGTGTGCATCGGTCATGGCTGCACTTTGAAGGCGCATATATGCTCAGACCCCGCTCAAGAGGCACCTCGGTTACGTGTCCCTCAGGGCACTTGTAGTGAACGTTTTTTGCGAGCGGTTTTACCTCAGATGATCGCACAACCATTCCTGAAACGCTAGCCATCTTGCCAATCACCTCTGCGTTGATTTGCCTAAGGCTGCGTTGTATCGGATAGTTCGCTATTCGTACTCGTATATCGTCATCAATTTTGTTTGCGTATTCCGGGAATCGTTCTTCAAGAATATTTTTTACAGCGCGTGCAAACGCGTATAATATTTCATCTGGCTCGTTGTTGAACTTAATTTCAATTTCTCTTTGGGAAACCAGATCGTTATAGTCAACTACTATGTATAGCGCCTGCTTTGCCATCATTTGGTCGATTTCTTCTACGTACCTAAACGAGCCAGACTTGTCCTTAAACGACGATAAGAAATTCTGCACCTGATCAATTAGCGCTGCACGGGTTTGTGTTTCCAGAGTCATTTTTCGTCACGGAATATTTGGTTTATGAAGTCGTCGCTGTTTTTATGGATTACGTTGTAAAGTGCCCTTTCTTCAATTGATAGTTTTTTTGCTATTTCAGCAGTAAGCGACATGGAGTTTGCCCGCGGTACCAGCTTTCCCAGTCTTTTTCTGATTAACATCTTGAGTAAGCTTTGCAGTTTGTCATATTCTTTTTCCGACTGCCTTGCCATGTATCCGGTCATTTTTATGTAAAAGTCTGGCTCTAGGTGAGACAGTTCCTCGCCTTGGAAATTTTCTTTGGATAAAGACTGCGTAAGTTCTATTCCCATGTCGGATTCTTGAATTTCAGCGTGGCCCTCGGATTCAAGGGTTTGCGCCACCCACCTAGGGATGTTTAAGATCTCACCTTGTTTTCCGTCTATAGTTATGTTTGAAACGTTTATCTTAAAATCATGATTAATGAGGGCCTTTACGTCCTGAGTCCCATAGCCAATGCTGTAAACCTGAAGCAGTTCGTTAATGTTCAACAGCTATGAAAGTGAGTTCAAGGATTTAATGGATACGATCGATCAATTGTGTTTACAAGAAGCTTTGATCATTTGATCCTAAGATATATCCAGCCGTAACTTATTAGTAAGACTAGCCGAAAAATCAACTGAATGCCGGTTTCAAACGTGATGTGGGTTGAGAAATACCGTCCCTTGAAAATAGCGGATCTTGTAAATCAGAAAGAAGTAGTTGGCAGCCTTAGTTCGTTGCTCAAAAACGTCACGGAGATGCCTCACCTTTTGTTTTCTGGCTCTGCAGGAGTCGGCAAGACCACTCTAGCTGTATGCATTTCAAGGGAGATACTTGGTGATAATTGGCGCGATTATACCTTGGAGCTTAACGCGTCAGACGAACGTGGAATCAACATGGTAAGAGAAAGGGTCAAAAAGTTTTCAAAATTTGCAGGGCTTGATACAAATATTCCATTTAAGATAATAATTCTTGACGAGGCAGACGAGATGACCTCTGACGCGCAGACGGCGCTGCGCAGGATTATTGAGGACACATCAAAACACTGCAGGTTCATACTGATTGCCAATAACATTTCCAAGATTATCGAGCCCATTCAGAGCAGATGCGCGGTATTCAAGTTCACAAGAATTTCCGAAAAAGAGATTGTCGCACACCTAAAGGAGATTGCAAAAAAGGAAAAGATAAAGGCAGACGACGACGGCCTGAAGGCAATTTTTGATTATTCCGAGGGAGACATGCGACACGCAATCAACATAATGCAGGCAGCTGCAAGCCTTGGAAGCATCACCGAAGAAAGCGTAAAGGGTGCAGCTGGTCTTACAAAAACAAAGGACGTTGACGAAGTTCTCAAACTTGCATTGGCAGGCAAGATATCCGACGCAAGAAACAAGATGATTGAACTTGTCAAGGTGTATGGGATGTCAGAGTCCGACTTTTTAAAATACATCAACGAGGCACTGTACAAAGCAAAGGTAGTGAATCTAGTTGAGATTTCAGAAGCAATCGCAAAATACGACTACAGAATACTTTCTGGCGCAAATCCTGAAATTCAGCTGTCTGCACTATTGGCAGAGATCAGTAAATTCGGAAAATAAGCGCAGAGAGAGGGATTTGAACCCCCGGGTGCTTGCGCACACAGGCTCTCAAGGCCCGCGCCCTACCGAGCTAGGCGACCTCTGCGGGATTCGGTGA